>DASPQN010000039.1:0-17559 GCA_035624925.1 Thermoplasmata archaeon | reverse complement strand
ACCGACCGCACGACGAGCCCCCGGACATGGCCGTCGCCGACGATCTCCACCGGGGCCTTCCGGAAGAGGAAGCGGATCCCTTCCTGCTCCGCGCCGTGGATCTCCTCGCCGTCCGCCGGCATCTCCTTGCGTTCTCGCCGGTAGACGAGCGTCACGTGCGCCCCGGGGGACTTCCGCAGCGCCGTCCGGACCGAATCCATCGCGACGTCCCCCCCACCGATCACGACGATCTCGCGCCCGAGCGGGACCGTCCCGCCCGCATGGACCGCCCTCAGGAAGCCGAGCGCGGGCACGACCCCGGGGAGCTGCTCGCCGGGGACCCCGAGGGACCGGTGGGCCGGCGTCCCGACCGAGAGCACGACCGCGGCGTACCCGTCCGACAGCAAGCTCTCCACCGGCACCGCCGAGCCGACCCGGGTCGAGCGGACGAACGTGACGTCGAGGTCCCGGAACCGTTCGGTGTCGCGACGCAGGTCGTCGTCGGTCATCCGATAGGCCGGGATCGTCAGCATCAGGCCGCCGACGTCGGCGTCGCGCTCGAAGACCGTCACCGAGTACCCGCGGACGCCCAGGTCCCACGCCGCCATCAGGCCCGCCGGGCCGGCCCCGACGACCGCGACCCGCTGCGTCTTGGGACGCGACGGGACGTAGGCGAGGTCGCTCTTGCCGTAGTCGAGCGCTGCGCGCTTCAGGTGCCGGATCGCGATCGGGACCCCTTTCTTCGCGACGACGCAGGAGTCCTCGCAGTAGTGGTAGCAGACCTTGCACAGGGAGTTCGCGAGCGGGTCGTCCCGCAACGTGACCCGGGCCGCCCCGTCGAAGTCGTCGTCGGCGATCAGCCGGATGTACTCCCGGCAGTCCTGCGTGATCGGGCACGCCTCGACGCACCACGGCCTCCGGCACTGGATGCACCGCTTCGCCTCGAGGACGGCGTCCTCCCGCGAATAGGCGTGCAGGATCGTGCGGAAGTCGCCCACGCGCGCCGGGGGCGGTTCTTCGGCGATCGGGACCCGGACCGGATTGAGCTTGGGGGGGGTGGGCCGGGCCGGCTCGGAAGCGACCGCGGACATCGTCGTCACCATCGAGCCGCTCGGCCCCATATCACGTTTCGTCCGCCGCGGCGCGGGCGGGCGCGGTGGAACGGTTGCGCGCGCCCGACGCACCCTCCATATAGGACCGCCGGCGTCGCCCGAGGAAGGGCCCGATCGGCCCCGGTCGGCCGATGGTGCTGGACGCGCTCGGAAAATCGCTCCGCGGGGTGCTGCAGAAGATCGCCCGCGGCTCGACGGTCGACGAGGCGCTCCTGGGCGAGGTCGTTCGCGACATCCAGCGCGCGCTCCTCCAGGCCGACGTCAACGTCCAGTTGGCGCTCGACCTGACCCGACGGGTGCGTCGGAGGGCGACGGAGGAGAAGCCGCCCGCCGGCGCGAGCCTGCGCGACTTCCTTGTCCGGATCATCTACGAGGAGATCCGGGGGATCCTCGGCAAGGACCGGCCGTTCGAGGTGAAGCCGAAGCGGATCCTTCTCGCGGGGCTGTTCGGCCAGGGCAAGACCACCACGGCCGCGAAGCTGGCCCGGTTCCTGCAGAAGAAGGGGATCCGGGTGGCCCTCGTCGCGGCAGACATCCACCGGCCGGCGGCCGTCGACCAGCTCGAGCAGCTCGCGAAGAAGATCGGGGCCGACTTCTACGCCGACCGGGAGGAGAAGAAGGCCGAGCGGATCGTCGCGCGGGCGCTCCGGGAGATCCCGCCGCACGTCGCGACGATCGTCGACACCGCGGGGAGGAGCGGCATCGACCCGGACCTCATCGCCGAGCTGAAGCGCGTGAAGGAGGTCCTCGCGCCGGACGAGGTGTTCCTCGTGCTGGACGCCACGATGGGCCAGAGCGCGGGGCGGAGCGCCGAGGCGTTCCACCAGGCGGTCGGGCTCACCGGGGTGGTCCTGACGAAGCTCGACGGCTCGGCCAAAGGTGGCGGCGCCCTCTCCGCGGTCGCGGCGAGCGGCGCGCCGATCGTCTTCCTGGGCACGGGGGAGCACCTGGACGAGCTCGAGCGGTTCGAGCCGACCCGGTTCGTCTCGCGGCTCCTCGGGATGGGCGACATCCAGACGCTGCTCGAGCGGTTCGAGGAGCTGTCGAACAAGCAGGCCGCCGAGGAGGCCGCGAAGAAGCTGATGAGCGGCCGGTTCACGCTCCGGGACATGCGCACGCAGCTCGAGTCGCTCGGCCAGATGGGCCCGTTCTCGAAGCTCGTCTCGCTGATCCCGACGCTCGGCCCGGCGAAGCTCGACGAGGGTCAGCTGGACGAGTCGCAGCGCCGGCTCCTGCGGTTCCGGGCGATCCTCGATTCGATGACCCCGGCCGAGCTGGACGACGCTGCGCTGATCAAGTCGGAGCGGCTTCACCGGATCGCCCGGGGGAGCGGCCAGCGGCCCCAGGAGGTCCGGATGCTCCTCAAGCAGTACGAGTCGACCCGCAAGGCCGCCCACGGCCTCGCCTCGAACCGCCGGTTCCGACGGCAGCTCGAGAAGCAGTTCGCCGCCGGCGGCAGCACGCCCGCGGAGTGACCGGACGGTCGGATGGACCCGCTCGGGCTGGGCGAGGCGGTCGCCGGCGGGGCCCTCGTCTTCTTCGTGCCGGGCTACGCCGTGGCGAAGGCCGTCTTTCCCGAGCGGCGGCTCTCGGGTCCGGACGGGGTCCGTTGGGCGCTCGAGGTCGTCGCCCTCGCCTTCGTGCTCAGCGTCGTCCTGACCGTGACGGTCGGCTATCTCCTCCTTGCCGGGGCGCCCGGCGGGTTCGCCGCGAGCTGGAGCGACCCGCTCCTCGAGGCGTCGCTGGCCGCGGTCGCCGCGGTCGCGTTCGTCGTCGGGTGGCTCGAGGGGGCGTACGCCAGGGTCCCACCCCCGGGGAAGGCCCGCCCGGAGGAGCCGGGCGGTGTCGGGGCCTGGGAGCTTGCCGAGCGGCTCGATCGGCTGCAGCGGGAACGGCTACGGCTCGAGCGCGAGCTCCGGCGGACCCCGTCGCGCGACGCCGATGCCGGGGACCGTCTTCGCGCCCGGATCGACAGCGTGCTCAAGGAGGAGGAGGCGGTGCGGCAACGTCGGGAGGCGGAGTATGAGCTCTAGGCGTGCGGCCGGAGGTCCCGGGAGGGACCACAAGATGGTCGTGGTCGTCCGCGGCGAGCTGCGCCTGACCGCGGGCAAGGCGGCCGTCCAGGTCGCGCACGCGGCCGTCCTGCTGGCCCGGTGGGCCGAGTCCCACGCCCCGAAGGAGTTCGCGACGTGGTGGGCGGGCGGCCAGCGGAAGGTCGCGCTCCAGGTCGCCACGCTCGCCGACCTCGAGGACCTCGACCGGCAGGCCCGCGCGGCGAAGATCCCCACGGTCTGGGTCGAGGACGCGGGCTACACCGAGGTGCCCCCCGGCACCCGGACGTGCCTCGGACTCGGGCCGGCGCCCGACACGGTCCTCGACCCGGTCACCGGGGAGCTCGCGCTCCTGTAGCCCGGCCGCCAGGCGAGCGGCCGGGCCCCCCGCCCTGGCCTACGTCTTCGGCGGGGTCGACTCCGTCGGCGGGAAGGCTTCCTCCTCGCCGGGCTTCGAACCCTCGGCCCACGACTCGGGCGGGCTCGCTGGGGGCAGGCGACGCCAGAGCCGGGCCACGACCGCGGCCAGGACGACCAGGCCCACGGCGAGCGCCCCGATCAGGATCTCGGCCAGCGGGCTGAGGTACGTCCACGCCGGGGAGGACGAGGTCGACGTCGGCGCGAACGCGATCCCCACCGACTTGTCCCCGCCCGCGACCTTGACCGAGCCGCCGGCCGGGGACGGGGTGTGGCCCGTCGAGGTGATCGAGAACGTCCAGCTGCCGTTGATCACGGTGAACGAGAGCGTCCCCGGAGCGGTACCGTTCTGCTCCTGCCCGCCGAAGTACACGCTCCACGACGCCCCCGTAGGCAGACCGGTGGGGGAGAACGACACGGTATACGTCGGGTTCATCACGACCAGCACGCTGACGGCCGAGCCCTGGACGTTGACGGCCCCCAGGGTGACCACGGCCGCGAAGCCGACCGGCTGCCCGACGCTGTAGTTGAACGAGCCGTTCTTCTCGTAGAAGACGATCGAGGTGGTGTTCGACGAGAGCGTGAACGCCGACTTCGGTGGGCCGAGCGTGATCGACCATAGCGTGTTCTTGGCCAGTCCCGTCTCGGTGAACTGCAGCGGGTAGCCGGACGTGGTCACGCCCACGTACGCGAGGTTGACCGTCACGGCGCTCGTCCCGACGTCGACCACCCCTCCGGCCGCCGTCTGGTAGCCGAGGACGTTGCCGGGTTGATAGTTGTAGTTCACCGACTGCGGCAGGTCGAAGACGATGTTGGGGGAGTTCGAGCTGGCGGAGCCGTAGCCGGCGACCACCACGGACCAGCTCGTGTTGCTGAGGATGCCGCTCTCGGAGAACGTCACCGCCGCCGTCGTGGCCGAGAACGCGGTGTAGGTGACCGTCTGCGACACGGCGCCGCCGGTGATGGTGACGGTCCCGTTGGCCGGCGAGGCGCTGTAGCCGCCCTCGTACGAGGCGCTGAAGTTGTACGTCCCGTTCAGCTGGCCGGCGAAGGTGATCGACGTCTTCACCGAGCTGACCGTCTGGGGCCCGTCGGTCGCCGTCCACTTCGTGCCTGCGGGAAGGCCCGACTCGGTGACGGTGACGTTGTAGAGCGAGCCGTAGCGGATCTGGAACCAGAACTGGTCGTTGCCGCCGCCCACCGTCGGGTTGAAGTTGATCGAGTTCCCGTCGATCCACGGGGCCGAGCTGACGACCTCGTTCGCCTGGCCGTTCCAAACGTAGAGGTTGAGATTGTTCAGGATCGCCTGGATTCCCCAGTAGATGTACGTCTGCTCGGCCAGGTTCGTGTCATGGGTCGACGTGTAGAAGAAGGCGTTCGCCACGTCGTAGGCGACACCCTCGCACGAGGAGTTCAGCGCCGGCTGCTTCGCCCAGTAGGTCAGGTTCGCTTGCGTCGCGGTGGCATGCCCGCAGAGGGCCGGGTCGTTGTACTCCTTGAGGTTGAACTGCTGGTAGACCGCGTCGCCGTACGTGTACGTGCTGTTGGGGAACGCCATCGGGATCAGGTAGTCCTCCGGCGCGAAGTTGTCCGCCGCCCATCCGAGGTTCCAGTACGGCAGCGCCGCGGCTCCGGGGCCCTCCCCGCCGAGCTGGTAGCAGATCAAGCTCGGGCACGGACCGCCGAAGTTCAGGTCGTAGGTGTACGGCACGATGTGGTGGCTGGTGATCGCCTCGATCGAGTTGATCTCCAGCGTGATGTCGATGTCGAGGTTGGAGGCGCCGTTCTCCCCGATGACCGGGAAGATGCAGGTCGTGTTCAGGCACGACGCCAGCTCGGGGTCGTAGTAGCCCGAGCCGACCGTCGTCCCGACCTTCCACCACCAGGCGGCGCTCCCGACGACGCTCGGGTCGGTCCCAGGGTTCCCGGCCTTGTACGGGTACGAGATGTTGGTCGCGTAGCCGTTCATCCCCTGGACGATCGGCCCGCCGCCCAGGAAGTAGTACTGGACGCCGTCGACCGTGTTCGCCTCGCTCTCCATCGTCGTGTACGGCACGATCGTCGTCATCAACGCTCGGGCCGCGGAGCCGGAGAAGAAGTCGTTCGGGATGTTCACGCCCGCCGGCAGCCCATCGGTCACGTACACGGAGGGACTGTAGTTGAGGTTCGGCATCTGGAAGAACACGCTCAGGCCGTGAGCGTTGTAGTAATCCAGCTTCCCCTGCGAGGCGAGCGTCAGCAGCTCACCGGTGTCCGTCGTCAGGATCCCGGCGAAGTCCGCCTGGCCGGCCTTGTACTCGTTGATCCCCGTGGCGTCGGTCGACTCGTAGTTGACCGAGACGTTGCCGATGTAGTGGCCCGGGGCGGGCCAGCAGTAGCCACCGTACGTCGCGAGGCCCCCTGCGCCCGAGCAGCCGACCGGCTGCGCGTAGCCCGGGTTGGTCAGCAGCGAGTAGCCCGGCGGGCTGCTCGTCGGCGTGACGACCGAGTAGTACGGGCCCGAGCCGACCATGTTCCACTGGACGTTCGGCGCCGGCGCCGGGTACGTCGCCCCGAGGTTCGCCTCGAACGTGTCCCAGCTCGTCGGGTCCAGTCCCGCGAGATAGGTCGTCCAGCCCGCCGTCTGCGTCGTCGTGCCGCCGTTCGGTAGCAGACACGAGTTGTCCGCGTGTGCCGGGGCGGCCCAGCCCGGAAGACCCGCGCCCTGGGCAGAGTTGGAGTACCAACCGCACGGGAGGATGCCCATGAAGCCGTCCCCGATCAGCTGCAGGAAGAACGGCCACGGACCGCCCTGGCCGCTCACGTTGAACGTGATGCAGCCGTGGGCGCTCGTCATCGCAGCGGCCGGACAGTAGTTGGTATCGTTGACCAGCATCGACCCGAGGATGTCCGCGGGCGTCGTGTTGTAGGGTGCGTGGACCCCACCGTCCCACGTCCCGCTCCCGTTGGGGAGCAGCGCCTGCGCGACCAGCCAGCCCGGGGTGTTCCCGACCCCGATCGCCTCAGCGTACGCCATCTCCCGCGCGATCGAGAACATCACGTCCGTGGGGTAGACGCCCCACGAGGTCGTCGTCGCCGGGTCGTAGAACTTCGCCGCCGGGTCGATCACGAACGTGTAGTAGGTCGGCTGACCCTTCCCGTTGTTCGCAATCAAGGACGAGTCGTAGTCGGTCGTGCACTGGGTGGTGCCCGGCACGCACGTCGCGAGGATTGGCACGTACGTGGTCGAGCTCGACCCGTTGTAGGTGAGCAGGGTCTCGAAGACGTTCAGGATCGGCTCGTAGCTGACGGTGTCGTAGGCGACAGCAGGGTCCTCGGTCGTCGCGCCGCCCGGGTAGACATCATAGACCGCGAGCGTGCCCGGATGGGGCCCGATCGCGGGCGACACCGCCGCTGCGGGGGCGTGGGACGACGCCTCGGCAGCCGCGGGGTGCGTCGCCGTCACGGGGAGGGACGTCCCGGAAGCGACGGTGGCGGGGGCCGACGATCTCGACGTCAGTACGCCGACCTGCAGCGCGCCGAGCGCCATGACCGCGACCACGGCAATCGCCAACAGTCCCGTTGACCAATTCGTCCGCTTTTCCTGCATTCCGACTCCTTCAAGTAGGGCCGCCGGTCCGCCCGACGACCGGTCTTCCGTTGTTTATAGTGCGGCGAAGGCATCTTAATCCCTTCGAGACAGACGAACGTCGTTCGACGGTCGTTTTCTGACCGTGGAATGACTCTCTGGCCTTCCCCCTCCCGTGTCGCCAGCGGGAGGCACGCGTCGAGCTCGAGGGGTCCCGCCAGGGCCCGACGGAGCCCTAGGGTCCGCGCGCAGGACGCCCGAACGACCCCCCGCCGCGGTCGGCCGACCGTCGCTCCCTATCTATACCACAGTGGTGGTGTAGGGGATAAGGCCGGGAGACTGCCGGGAGGAGGTCTGCGATGGCCGTGTCGGAAGCGCCGATCGTGGTGGCGGCCCGGAACGTACGCAAGTACTTTCCGATCCGCGGGGGCCTGTTCTCCAGCCATATCGGCGACGTCCGCGCCGTCGACGGCATCAGCTTCGACATCCGCGAGGGCGAGACCGTAGGACTGGTCGGCGAGTCCGGCTGCGGCAAGACGACGGCCGGTCGCCTGCTCCTGAGGCTGATCGAGCCGTCGAGCGGGCACGCGTTCTACAGGCCGCCCCCCGAGGTCTTCGCCCGCCTGAGCGAGCTCTATCGCTATCTCCAGCCGTACGCCGGGGCCGAGAACAACGGCCAGGCGATCCCGCAGGAGGCCCGCCAGGCGCTCGCGGAGCTGAACGGGATCGCGAACCGCTACTCGCTCTACCGCATGTCGTCCCACCAGATCCGGGGCCTGCGCGGCAAGCTCCAGATCGTCTTCCAGGACCCGTTCAGCTCGCTCAGCCCGCGCATGCTCGTGCGGGACATCATCGCCGAACCGCTCGAGATCCACGGGGTCGGGAACCGCTCCGAGCGGCGTCGCCGGGTGACCGAGCTGCTGCGGGACGTCGGGCTCAATCCCGAGCACGAGTGGCGGTTCCCCCACGAGTTCTCCGGGGGCCAGCGCCAGCGGATCGGGATCGCCCGAGCGCTCGCGCTCCGCCCCGAGTTCATCGTCCTGGACGAACCGACGAGCGCGCTCGACGTCTCGGTCCAGGCCCAGATCCTGAACATCCTGAAGCGGCTCCAGGCCGAGCAACGGCTCGCCTACCTGTTCATCTCCCACCACCTCTCGGTGGTGCGGGCGATGAGCCAGCGCGTCGTCGTGATGTACCTCGGCAAGGTCGTCGAGCAGGCGTTGACCGAGTCGCTGTTCCAGCGGCCGCTCCACCCGTACACCCAGGCGCTCCTGTCCGCGATTCCGATCCCGGACCCGGACCTGAAGCGCGAGCGGATCGTCCTCCAGGGCGACGTACCGAGCCCGGCTGCTCCGCCGCCCGGTTGCCGGTTCCACACGCGCTGTCCCGCCGTCATGCCGGTCTGCTCGAAGGTCGAGCCGCCGCTCATCGAGGTGCGACCCGAGCATGTCGTGGCCTGTCACCTGTACCCGACGGCGTACAACGCCGGCTCGACCGAGCCGCTCCCGGAGCTGCCGCCCCGGAGCGAGGTCGCTCCCCCCGTCGACGTCCCGGCGTCGTAGGACCGGATCATGGCCTCGCCGCCGGTCCCCGGGAAGCGGGGCGGCCCCGGCGACGAGCGGGAGCTCACCCCCGAGGAGGAGGCGGCCTACGTCGCCGGCCTCGAGCGGATCGAGCTCGAGAAGCAGCGGGCGCTCGCCGACCCGGGCCCGTCCTGGCGCGAGTGGTTCTTCTACGACCATGCGAAGTGGTGGGTCGGGCTCGGCTTCCTCGTCGTGGACGTCTGGGCCGTCGGCTCCTGGTTCACGGACGGCAACGACACCCCGACCCGGGCCCTGGGCGCGGTCCTCACGCTCGCCGCGGTCCTCTACCCGGAGGTCCTACTGTATCGGTACCTGTGGCGCCGGCCGTCCGAGAACGAGTCCTGGAGCACCGGGCCGTTCCGCCCGAGCTGGAAGGCGCTGCGGGAGTTCGGGCGATGGACCCCGGAGGCGGACCGGCTCCGGGCCCGCGGAAGGAGCCCGACCCCGACGGACGGCGTCCCGCACCCGGAGGAGTTCCTCTGAGGCCGGCGGGGCAGCGGCGGCGAAGCGAGTAATACCGGGCCCGACTGGGCCGGCCGTGCCGACCCCCCGGCGCCTGAGGCTCGCCCCGTCCCTCCTGAGCGCGGACTTTGCCGACCTCGCCGGGGCGATCCGGGCGGCCGAGGCCGGCGGGGCGGACGCGTTCCATCTGGACGTGATGGACGGCCACTTCGTGCCGAACATCTCGTTCGGCCCCGCACTCGTGAGCGCCGTCCGCGCCCGGACCCGCCTGCCGCTCGACCTCCACCTGATGGTCGACGACCCGCTCCGGTACGTCGAGGCGTTCCACCGCGCCGGGGGCGATACCCTCGTATTCCACGCGGAGGCGCGCTCCGAGCCCGCGGCGGTCGTCCGCGCGGTCCGGCGCTTGGGGGCGGCGGTCGGCGTCGCGATCCGCCCCGAGACGCCGTTCTCCGCGGTCGAGCCGCTCGTCGACGACGTCGACCAGGTGCTCGTCATGAGCGTCCACCCGGGGTTCTCCGGCCAGAGGTTCCTTCCCGAGGCGCTGCCGAAGCTGCGCGACGCCCGGGCCCGATTCGAGAGGCTCGGACACGACGCGGACGTCTCGATCGACGGGGGTGTCACCCGCGAGACCGCGACCGAGGCGGCCCGCGAGGGGGCGACGTTCTTCGTCTGCGGCAACTCGGTCTTCGCGGGGGGGCCGGTCGCCGAGAACCTGGCGGGCCTCCGGGCCGCCGTGGAGGACGGCGCGCGCCGTGCGGTTCGCTGACCTCGCCGCGGCGTACGACCGCCTGGAGGCGACCCGGAGCCGCCTCGAGATGCGGCGGATGCTCGCCGACCTGGTCCGTCCGCTGCGCGACGGCGACCTGGAAAAGGTCCTCTACCTCTCCCAGGGCCTCCTCCGGCCCGAGTACGAGGGGGTCGAGCTCGGCGTCGCCGACTCCCTCGCGCGGCGAGCGGTCGCCCTCGCCAGCGGCGAGGACGAACCGAGCGTAGCCCGGCGGGTCAAAGCGTCCGGGGACCTCGGGAAGACCGCGGAGGAGCTGCTGACGGCCTCCGGAGCGGCCGGACGGGAGCCGCTCACCGTCCGTGAGGTCTACGCGACGATGCGGTCGATCGCCGCCGCCACGGGCGAAGGGTCCCAGGACGTGAAGGTCCAGGCCCTCGTCGACCTCCTCGGCCGGGCGTCGCCGCTCGAGGCGAGGTTCCTCGTCCGGTTCGTCCTGGGCACGCTGCGCGTCGGGGTGCGCGAGATGACGATCCTGGACGCCCTCGCGGAGGCGTTCGCCGACGGCTCGAAGCCGGCGCGGGCGAAGATCGAGGCGGCGTTCAACCTCTCGAGCGACCTCGGGCTCGTCGCGGTGACCCTCGCCGGTGGGGGGACGGAGGCGCTGGCCTCGATCGGGCTCGAGGTCGGTCGCCCGGTCCGCCCGATGCTCGCCGAACGGGAGCCGACCCTGGAGCAGGTCCTCGACCGCATGGGCGGACGGGCCGCCCTAGAGTACAAGTACGACGGCCTGCGCGTCCAGGCGCACGTCGCCGCGGACGGGCGGGTGCGCCTGTTCTCGAGGCGACTGGAGGAGATCGGCGCGCAGTTCCCGGAGCTCCTCCCCGAGCTCGCGAAGGCCGTGCGCTCCCCGCCCGCGATCGTCGAAGGCGAGTGCGTCCCGGTCGACGCGGACACCGACGAGATCCTCCCGTTCCAGGACGTCTCGCGCCGACGGGGGCGCAAGCACGACCTCGACCGCCTCCTCAAGGAGGTCCCGGTCTGCCTGTTCCTGTTCGACGTCCTCCTGGACGGCGGGGTCCCGGTCTTCGGCGAGGACTTCCCGGCGCGGCGGGAGCGGCTCTCCCGGCTCCTCCGGCCCACCGAGCGGATCCGGCTCGCGGCGCAACGGGTCGTCTCCGGCGTGGACGAGGCGAAGGAGTTCCTGGACGAGGCGATCGCCGCCGGCGGCGAGGGGGTGATGGCGAAGTCGCTCCAGGCGGGCAGCAGCTACCGGGCGGGCGCCCGAGGCTACTGGTGGATCAAGTACAAACGGGACTACACGGTCGGCCTCAGCGACTCGATCGACGGCGTCGTCGTCGGGGCGTTCCACGGCCGGGGGCGCCGGGCCGGCAGGTTCGGCGCGTTCCTGCTCGCCGTCTACGACCCGGGGCGGGACCGGTTCGAGTCGTTCACCAAGGTCGGGAGCGGGTTCGACGACGCCGCGCTCGCGGAGATGCCCCGCCGGCTCGCCCGCTGGGCGAGCGACGAGCGCCCCCGGGAGGTCGAGACGGCGGTCGAGCCCGACCGCTGGTTCCGTCCCGGCGTCGTCCTGGAGGTGCGGGGGGCCGAGCTGACGCTCAGTCCGGTCCATCGCGCGGCCCTCGGCGCCGTGCGCGCCGGAGCGGGCCTCGCGCTCCGCTTCCCCCGGTTCACCGGCCGCTACCGCGACGACAAGGCGCCGAGCGAGGCGACGACCTCGAAGGAGCTGCTGGACATGTACCGTCGCCAGGTCCGCCAGGCCACGCCGACGTCCGAGGACGACGCTCCGGCGCCGTGAGCCGCCCCGGACCGCCCCTCCTCCTCGAGAACCGTGCCCCTCCGCCCAAAGACATAAGAAGGGCATCGGGGCTCGCCGACCCCGGGAACGAGCCATGCTGGTCGAGATGACCGAACTCCTGGGACGCCAGATCTACACCCCCGACGGACGACTTCTCGGCGAGGTCGACAACGTCGTCGTCGACGTCGAGGCGTCGAAGATCGACGGGTTGTACGTCGGCGAGACCAGCCCGATGTTAGTCGACGACTCGCGCCCGACCAACGTGCCGTACCGCTGGGTCTCGGCCGTGAACGACGTCGTGCTCCTCAAGTACTTCCCGCGCCGCGTCTCGCTCAAGAAGACCGGCACGGCCCGCGCCGGCGAAGAGGAGTCCGCCGTCCCAGCGCGCTAGGGCCGCGCGGGGATAGCCAAGCCCGGTAACGGCGCAGGACTTAAACGGCCTGCCTCCGCGCCGAAGAGATCCTGTCGCACAGGCGTTCGCCGGTTCGAATCCGGCTCCCCGCACCGCCTCCTGGCGGCACGGCGTAGGCAACGATTTCGGGCGTCCGTCGCTCTCCGTCGCGTGCGTCGAGCCGAGCTCGTCCGCCTCCTCCAGGGCGTACCGGCGTTCGTCGACCCGCGGGCCGACCTGGAACAGGTCGTCACCCCCGCCGAAGCCGCGGCGACGCTGCTCGCCCTAGCGGACCGGTACGACGGGCTCCGGGGTCGCTCCGTCGTCGACCTCGGGTGCGGGACCGGTCGGCTCGCGCTCGGCGCTGCCGCGCTCGGGGCGAGCCCCGTGCTGGGGGTCGACGTCGACCCGACGGCCGTGGCGGTAGGGACCCGGACGGCCGCCTCCGCCGGCCTCGAGGTCGAGCTCCGGGTCGCCCGGGTCGACCAGGTGCGGACCCCGGCCGACATCGTCGTGATGAACCCGCCGTTCGGCGCGCAGCGCCAGCACGCCGACCGGCCGTTCTGGGACGCGGCCTACGCGCTGGCCCGGCGGTCGATCTACGCGTTCTCCCTCGCCGCGTCCCGAACCTTTATAGCGCGTCGGGCGGTCGACCGCGCCGCTCACGTCCTCGAGATCGTTCCGGTCCCCTGGGTGCTGGGAAGGACCTTCCCCCACCACAGCCGGCCCCGGGTCGACCTCGATGTCGACCTCTGGGCAATCCGGACAGCAGGTGGGAACGGTGGACCGAGAGCTCCCTGACCTCGTGCTGCCCGGCGACTACCTCGGCGCCGCCGAGGAGTTCCTGCCGGGCCGGGGAACGTACGAGCACGGCGGCCGGATCTACGCGAGCCTCTTGGGGAAGCCCGCCGTCGACGTCCGGGACCGGACGATCCGGGTGGAGCCCCGGAACTCCGTCCCCGAGATCCAGGAGGGGGACGTCGTCTACGCCCGCGTCGAGGAGCTGAAGACCGCGATGGCGATCTGCACGGTCCTCTCGACCGCGACGAGCCGCCGGGGCGTGCCGGGGAAGCCGGAGGGGACCGTCCACGTCTCCAAGGTGAAGGACGGCTACACCGAGTCGCTCACCGGCGAGTTCGCCATCGGCGACATCGTCCTCGCGAAGGTCCTGCAGGGCCGCCCGTCGATCAAGCTGTCGACCGCGGCGTCGCCGCTCGGCGTCGTCTCGGCCCGCTGCCAGGCGTGCCACGCTCTCCTGAACCTGAACGCGAAGCAGCCGACGTGCCCGCGGTGCGGGCACCAGGAGCATCGCAAGCTCGCGAAGGGGCCGCACCCGTTGTCGCCCGGGGGCCATGCCTCCCACGCTCTCTGACGGCGAGCGACGGCTCGCCAGCCTCGTCCGCGCGCACGACCGCTGGCGCGGCCGCGAGGTCTTCAACCTCCTGGCGAGCGAGAACGCCGTCTCGCCGACCGCCCGCCGGTACCTGGGCAGCGACCTCGCGGGGAGGTACACCCTGCCCGTCGAGGTCGAGTTCGACGGGGAGACGATCGACAACAGCTACGCCGGGACCCGCTACACCGACCGGATCGAGCAGCTGGCCAACGACGCGGCGGCCCGGCTGTTCCGTGCGAAGTACGCCACGACCCGTCCCCTCTCCGGGCACATCGCCGCGCTGTCGGTCCTCGCCCCGCTCCTTCCGCGGGGCTCGCGGATCCTCGCGATACCCCCCGAGGACGGGGGGTACGACGGCTACGCCCCCGGCTTCGTCCCCGCGATGCTCGGTCACGAGGTCACCGCGCTCCGCGCGACCGGGCCCGGCCACCGGCTCGACGCGGGCTCCGCGGTGGCCGCGATCTCCACGACGCGGCCGGACGCCGTCCTCCTCGGGCAGAGCTTCTTCCTGTTCCCGTACCCGCTCCGCGAGGTCGCGGCCGCCGCCCACGCGGCCGGGGCGTTGGTCCTCTACGACGCCTCGCATGTCCTCGGCCTGATCGCGGGCGGCCAGTTCCAGGACCCGCTGCGGGAGGGGGCGGACGTCGTCTTCGGGAGCACCCACAAGTCGTTCCCCGGACCCCAGGGAGGCCTCATCCTCACCGACCGGGAGGACCTGTTCCGCCGCATCGACCCCGCGCTGGTCTGGAGGACGTTCGACAACGCGCACTGGAACCGGGTCGCCGCCGTCGGGCAGACGCTCCTCGAGCTCGAGCGGTGCGGGGCGGACTACGCGGCGACGGTCGTGGCGAACGCCCGAGCGCTCGCCGCGGCGCTCGCGAGCGAGGGCTTCCCGCTCGTCGCCGCCGCCGAAGGCTACACGTCGTCCCACCAGATCCATCTCGACCGGGCCCGGCTGCGCTCGGAGCTCGGCGTCGGGACGGGAACGCTCGCGCGACGCCTGGAACGTCGCCGGCTGCTGATCGACCTCGTGGGACGCATCGGCGTCGCCGAGGTGACGCGCCTCGGCCTGGGCCCGGACGACATGCCCCGTCTCGCCCGGCTGGTCGCGGACGCGGGGTTGCGCGGCCGCAACGTGACGACGGAGGTCCGCGACTGGCGCCGATCGTTCCGCGGCCTACGCTTCGCGTGACCGGCCGACGCCGCTCCCGGCGGGCGGGGAGATCGGCCCGGACGCGTCGGGCGCCGAGAACGACCCGACCTCGACCCCCGCGCCGGCTCCCGGTGGCCCTCACCGGCACGCCCGGCGTCGGTAAGAGCGCCGTGGCGGGACGGCTGGCCCGTCGATGGCGCGTGGTCGAGGTCGCCGAGCTCGCGCGGCGCTACGGGGCCGCGCGAGGCACCGGTCGATCCGTCGAGGTCGACCTCGCCCGTCTCCGGAAGGCGCTCAGGTCGAGGGCCGCTCGGGACGGTGTCGACGTGATCGTCGGCCACCTCGCCCATCTGCTGCCGGTCCGCGCTGCGATCGTCCTGCGCTGCCACCCCCGGGAGCTCGCCCGGCGTCTCGCGCGGGCCCGTCGCGGCTCGGCGACGGACCGCAGGGCGAACTTCGTGAGCGAGGCCCTGGACCTCGTGCTGGCCGAGGCGGCCGGCGCCGGTCTCCCGGTCTTCGAGGTCGACACGACCGGCCGCTCGGTCGGCGCCGTCGCGCGCGAGGTCGGGCTCCACCTCCGGCGTGGAGGGCCGCCGAGGCACGGCGTCGTCGACTGGCTCGCCGACCGGTCGGTGACCGCGCACCTTTTGGACGCGCCCGGGTAGCTGGCGTTCGGTCCCGCCCCGATGGTGCTCGAGGGATACCGCGAACGGGTCCGCCCCTACGTGGAGCGGATGGCGCGACCCTTCCTCGGCTGGCCCCCGAGCCGCCTCAGCGGCCTCGCCCTAGGCCTTGCGGTCGCCGCCGCGGCCGTGGCGGCCGCGGTGCGGTGGACGACCCCGCTCCTGTTCCTTCCGGTCAGCGTCCTCATCGTCTTCGCCGGGGTCTTCGACGTGCTGGACGGCCAGGTCGCGCGCGCGACCCAGCGGACCAGCCCGCGGGGCGACTTCCTCGACCACGTCCTCGACCGGTACGCGGACGTCGTCCTCGTGCTCGGGCTGGCCGCCTCGAGCTACGCGGACCCGGTGCTCGCGCTCCTCGCGCTGGTCAGCCTCCTGCTCACGAGCTACATGGGCACCCAGGCGCAGGCGGTCGGCCAGGGGCGGCTCTACGCGGGGCTGCTCTCCCGCGCCGACCGGCTGGTCGTCCTCGCGCTGGTCGCCTTCCTCGAGTTCGACTGGTCGCTCCCGTGGCCCTGGATGCCGAGCGCCCCGTGGGCCCGGTTCCACGTCGGCGCGCTCGCCTTCACCGTGATCGACGTCGGGTTCGTCTACTTCGTCATCGCCGGTCAGTGGACGGCCGTTTCCCGGGCGTGGACGACGTACCGGGCGCTGCCGGCGCGGTAGCGTCGTCCTCGCCGGGGACGGCGACCTTGCCGCCGCGACGACGGTAGTACTGGAGCGGGTGCCGCAGCGTCGGCTCGAAGCAGATCGGGTCCGGGGCGCGGTCGGCGGCCTGCGGTGCCTCCGGGTCCCCCTCGCGCGCGCAGAGCCCGTGGCTCCGCAGCGTGTCGCACTCGGGGGGCTCGTAGCCGCGGCCGTCGTTCCGGGAGGTGATGTGCTCGACCTGGTAGCGGGTCACCGATTCGTCGAAGTCCGGCGCCCCGCGGTAGGCGTCGACGATCGTCTCGAACGACGCCCCCGCGCGGTGGAGGAACGACGCGAGGCAGAACCGTCCCGCGTGCGACAGATTGTCCCCGTGCTCGAGGGTCCGCTGCATCTTGCGGACGCACGGGGGGAACCACTCCCGCCGGAGCGGGCCCGCCGGGCCGCCCGACCGCCCCAGGGGGGAGGGGAGCCGCCGGGCGACCTCCTCGAGCAGCTCGGCCTCCCGCTCGCGGACCGCGCGGACGACCTCAGGCGTGAGCGCGAGGGGGACGGCGAGCGTGCGGCGCACCGCCTCCTCCAGCAGGCGCGACGCCCTCGCCGGCGCGACCCGGACGCTCCCGTCGAGCAGCTCCTGGGTCGCGAGACGGAACTCCGCCTCCCGGATCGGGGTGGCGAGGCGGACGTAGTCGGCCACGGGGACGGCGACGCGGCCGTGCTCGGCGACGAGCGGGAACCCGAGGCGACGGGCGACCTCCTCGAGGTCGGCCGGCGGCACGCCCTTCAGGCGCTCGTGCGCCCGCTTCGCCTCGGCGACGGCCCAGCGCCGGATCGCCCCGGCGGACGGCGACGCCGACAGGACCAGGCGGGCGAACAGGAAGGAGAGGTACCTCACCTCGGCCGGAGCCTTGGCGAGCTCCTCCACGCCGGTCGTCCCCCGGGGGTCGTCCTGGGCGACGAGGACCCGCGCCCGACCGATCGCCCGCGCCCGCTCGTAGGCCGGCTCCTCGAGCAGCCCCCGGACCGACGGCGGCTCGTGCCCGAGCAGCGCGTCGGCGCCCGGCAGGAACGGGTAGTCGGCGAGGAGCGCTTCCTCGCCTAGCCGAGACGGGGTACCACGAATTGCCATGCGAGCAGCACCAGGACGACGACGCTGGCGAGGACCGAGGCTCGGGCGGCGAAGCCATCGAGGCGGGCCGCCGACCAACCGGACCGCACGCGGGCGGCGAGCGACGCCGCGAAATCGCGGAACAGGAGACCCCCGTCGAGCGGGATGAGCGGAAGCGAGTTCGAGAGCCCGAGCAGGAGGTTCATCCAGGCGAGCCAGTAGAGCAGGTTGGCCCCGACCCAGAACGTGGTCGGCGAGGTCGAGGCGAACGGCCCCTGAAGATGGAAGAACGAGGTCGTCGGAGAGGCGACCGGTTCGATCGTCGCCAACGGCAGGATCAGCCAATTGACCGGGCCGGCGAGCGGGCCCGCGCTGCTCCCCCAGGGCCAGACGAGCGTTTGGCGCAGGTCGGACGGCGTGAGCCCGTAGATGGCGACCCCGAGGTAACCTCGCGAATGGTTCGACGGGTTC
>DASPQN010000038.1:0-6009 GCA_035624925.1 Thermoplasmata archaeon | reverse complement strand
GTCCCCTGCCCCTGGAAGCAGGGGTTTATAGGGCGGTCGACGCCGACGCTTCGGCGTGGCGGACGGGGCGACGGCCGACGGACCGCCCCGACGGCGGACGAGCTGGAGCCTGAAGACGATCGTCGAGGACGTTTCGGGTAGGCCGATCGCCGACTTCCAGGACCCGGGAAAGCCCGTCCACCCGTACGTCCGGGCCAAGCTCGAGCAGCCGACGTCGCGGGACCGTGCCCCGGCGAGCGCGTCGGGGGAGGAGCCGTACGACCCCGTCGCGCACCTCTACCCTCCGCTCGTCGGCGCGCACGGACGGGAGTACCACGGCCCGGACCACGAGCACCACGCCGAGACGCTCGAGCGCCACCCGACCGTGCCGCCCGGCGTCGGAGAGAAGCCGAGGAGCGCCGGACCGCTCCACCGCCCCGAACGGCTGTACCTCCATTACCTGCTGCTCCACCTCGACCGCCTGAGCGACTCCGCGCTCGCCTACCTTCGGTCGGCCGTCGAGGAGGAGGTCGCCCACCGGTCGCGACCGGCCCCGGTCCGGCCCGCCCCCGCAGCTACGCCGGTCCCCTCGGACGCCGAGCCGCCGAGCGGCGCCCCGCCTCTCCCGATGCCGGCCCGCTGAAGAGCCCCCTTCGGCGGGCCTCCTCGACGAGCGCCGCGTAGACCGTCGCGTCCAGCTCGACGCCGACCGCGCGCCGCCCGAGGCCGGCCGCGGCCCAGAGCGTCGTGCCGGTCCCGGCGAACGGGTCGAGGACGGTTTCGCCGACGACGGAGAACATCCGGACGAGGCGCTCGGCGAGGCGGGCCGGGAACGCGCCGGTCCTCCCGGCCGGACCCGCCTGCGGGGCGCCGCGGACGTCGTCCCAGACCTGGGAGAACCACCGGTCGCGTTCGGCGCGGGTGAACCGGCTCGCCTCACGCCGGGGGTCGCGCCGCGGGAAGCGGCGAAGGTCCCCCTTGCGCAGGAGGAGCACGAACTCGCAGTCGAGGGTGACGTAGGCGTTCGGGGGCAGGAACCCCGAGCCGAGGTAGGCGTTCGGCCGGTTCGTCGGCTTCTTCCACAGGACGTACGGGAGCGGGCGGAACCCGAGCCGCTCCGCATCCAGCAGCGTGGCCGCATGGTTCGCCCAGAGGCGGAAGCCGTCGTCCGACCGCCGCAGGGCGTCGCCGATGACGACGGCGAGCATCCCCCCCGGGACGAGGACGCGGTGACAGGCGCGCCAGGCGTCCGCGAGGACCCGGAGCATCTCCTCGTGGGTCTCCGCGCCGACGGCGCGGAACTGCTCGTCCCATTGCGGGACCATCGGGTACGGCGGGCTCGTGAGCACGAGCTCGACCGAGCCGTCCGCGACCCCCGCGAGGGTGCGCGCATCGCCGTGGAGAATCCGGACGCCCCGGCTCTCGCGCGCGGCCGTCACCGGCCGCCGGGGAGGGTCGGATGGGTTATGAACGGCCCCCCTCTTTCTTCGCCGATGAAGCTCGAGCGACCCGTGCTGCAGGTCGCGCTGGACTTCGAGAACCTCCCGCGGGCGCTGGAGGCGGCCCGGGAGGCGGCCGAGGGCGGGGCCGACTGGATCGAGGCGGGGACCCCCCTCATCAAGAGCGAGGGCCTGAACGTCGTCCGCGAGCTGAAGAAGGCCGTCCCGGGGCGGCGGATCGTCGCCGACATGAAGGTGATGGACACCGGGGCGTTCGAGGTCGAGATCGCCGCGAAGGCCGGCGCGGACCTCGTGACGGTCCTCGGGGCCGCGGACGACGGGACGATCGCGGAGGCGGTCCGGGGAGGCGAGCTCTACGGGGCGGAGGTCGTCGTCGACCTCCTCGGGGTCGCCGAGCCGGTCGCTCGGGCGCGTCGCGTCGCCGAACTGGGCGCCGGCGCGGTCTGCTGGCACGTCGGCATCGATATGCAGATGCAGGCGAAGACGCCGTTCGACGTCCTGGCCGAGCTGGTCCGGGCGTCCCCGATCCCGGTCGCCGTCGCCGGCGGGCTCACGAGCGAGACGGTCGCGGCCGCGACGCGCGCCGGCGCCCAGATCCTCATCGTGGGCGGAGCGATCACGAAGAGCCCGAAGATCGCGGACGCGACGCGCGCGGTCGTCCGGGCGATCCGCGAGCGCAAGGAGGTCCCGAGCGACGGGTTCCGTCGCTACGGCGCGACCGAGGTCCGCGAGGCGCTCCTCAAGGTCTCGACGCCGAACCTCTCCGACGCGATGCAGCGCCAAGGAGCGCTCCACGGGATCGTCCCGCGCCTCACCGGGCCGACCGTCCGCGTGGCGGGCCCGGCCGTCACCGTCGTCACGCTGAACGGGGACTGGGCGAAGCCGGTCGAGGCGATCGACCGCGCCGGTCCCGGCGACGTCATCGTCGTGGACGCCGGGGGCGGCGCCACGGCGGTCTGGGGCGAGCTCGCGAGCTGGTCGGCGCACGGACGCCAGCTCGCCGGGGTCGTCATCGACGGCGCGATCCGCGACCTGGACGCGATCCTCGACCTCGGCTTCCCCGCGTTCAGCCGCTCCGTCAGCCCGGATGCGGGCGAACCGAAGGGCCACGGGGAGATCGGCGTCGAGGTCGTCGTCGGCGGCCAGAAGGTCCGCCCGGGCGACTGGGTCGTGGGGGACGCGAGCGGGGTCGTGGTGGTCCCGCGCGAGCGCGCCCAGGAGGTCGCCAACCGCGCGCTCGACGTCCTCGAGCACGAGAACCGCGTCCGGGAGGAGATCCGCCGCGGCTCGACCCTCGCGAACATCCAGAAGCTCGAGCGCTGGGAACGGGTCGGCTGACGGTCGACGTAGATCGGCCGCCGCCGGTCCGATGGTCAACGACGGCGACGCTTCGACGAAGCCGCGCGCTCTCGATCGGCGGGCGTTCCGGCGGTCCCCACGTCCGGCGGCTCCGCCAGGACGTCGACCGCCCGGGGGAAGGTCCCGCGCAGGAACCGTTCGGCGACCGAGAGGTGGCGAAGGCGGGCCGATTTCTTCGCTTGATGCGCCTGCATCCGTCGCACGATGCTGTCGAGGGCCCGGACCGCGGGCACGAGGTACGGCCCTTTGTTCAGCATCACGCACTCGGCGCGCTCGCCCATCGCCGCGTCGGTGACCTCCGCCCGAGACGGGATGCCGCTCTTGGCCAGCCCCTCGAGGACCTGGGTCGCCCAGATCGTGGGGAGGTGCGCGGCCTCCGCGAGCCAGAGGATCTCCTCCTGGACCTCCGCCAGACGGTCGAAACCGACCTCGACCGCGAGGTCACCGCGAGCGAGCATCACGGCGGCTGGCCCGGTCCGGAGCGCGGCGAGCAGGATCTCGGGCAGGCGCTCGAACGCCCTGCGGGTCTCGACCTTGAGGACGATGCCCATCCCCGGCCGTCCGACGCGGCGGAGCTCCTCGCGCAGCCGCAGGACGTCGGCCGCGGACTGGACGAACGAGTAGCCGACCAGGTCGGCGTGCTGGACGACGAACGCGAGGTCGACGAGGTCGGCGTCCGTGAGCGGGGGCAGTCCGAGGTCGGTGTCCGGCAGGTTGACCCCCTGGTCGGCCCGGAGCCAGCCGCCGCCGCTGGGCGCCTGGTCGATCAGCAGGAGAGCCCCGGCGGGCGAGACGGAGCGGACGACCCCACCGAACCGGCCGCCATCGAACCAGACGCGCTCGCCGGGTCGCATGCGGCCCACGACCTTCGGTATCGTCACGCTGATGGTTGCCAGCTCGCGGCGCCCGCGCGGCCCTACCCTGCGATCGTGACCTGGCTCGGAGGAGCGGCTCAGGAGGAGCGGGTCACCCGCGGCAAGGCGGATCCTCCCCGGTCGAGCGTCGATGCCCCCGACCGCGCACCGGTCGAGCCTTCCCGAACTCGACCGGGCTTCGAGCGCTAGACCGTTCGTGAGGTAGGAGGTCCTCGCGACCGACGAGGTCCACACATCCAACGCACGCGAGAGGAGGGTGAACTCTCGGCGCGCTCCACGGGCGTCCCGGAAACGGACCCGATTCCCGGAACTTCGCCGGTCAAGCCACGCGAGCGGAACGACGATCCGGTTCCCGCCTCCGGGCCCCACCGGCCCGCCAGCCTTAGCGGGGGCGAGCTCGACCAGCGCGGGCCCCTGGACCCGACCGAGGTCATCGCGTGGTGGGCGGACCTTCAGCACGGCGGCCCCGGGTTCCAGCGGGCCGGTGCGGAGCCGAGGCCCACCGAGGTCCATCTCCACCCGGCACGGTCGTCCGACCGACCGCTCGGCACGGTGGAGCCGGTCGATCATCGTCTTCCAGTCGTTCGGGGAATCGTGGGCACAGTTGATCCTCAGGCAGTCCATCCCGCTTCGGAGGAGCTCGACCGCGAAACCGGGGTCCGTCGCGACCTCGAGCGGGGCGGTGACCATGATCCGCGTGCTTCGGCCCGGCGGGGCGGCCCCGAACAGGAAGGTCGCGTTCCGGTCGATACGCGTACGCGCGCGCCGGGGATTGACCGGGGTGGTCGCCCCGCGCGACGGCGCTGGCCGCCCCTGCAGCGCGTAGAGGCTGGCCAGCACCGACTCGAGGTTGTGGAGGACGTGGCTCTCCGCCCGACCGAGCGACGACAGTCCGAGCTCGGCGAGGTCGTTCTGGAGCGAGCGGAGGTCGAACTGGCGCAGCGCCAGGTAGTGGACGAGATTGCTCGCGCTCTCTCGTGCCTGCCCGAATCTGGCGAGCGGTACGCGGGCCTCGGCGTCGAGGAGGCTCTGACGAAGGGTCTCCAGGCGGTGGACGAGGCGGGAGATCTCGGCCGCGTCGCCCTTCAGGGAAGTGCTCGCGGGGGAGGGCGGGCGCGGCACGCTCCACCCGATGTCTCGGGAGGGCGTAACCTCGCGCTTAGTCCGACTCGACCCCGGAACGCCGGGACCCGCCGGACCCGCCGGCGACACCACGTTCCGCGCCGCCCCGCAGCGCGTCGAGGACCTCTCTCCGCCGCCAGAGCACGTCGCGCGCCGCGGCCTCGAACGACGCCTGGTGTCGATTAGGTCCCCGCCACGACACTTCCCAGTCCTGGGGGTACTCGACCTCCCAGAGGACCAGCCCTTCCGGTTCGGCCATGGGAAGGGAGAGGCGCTGTTTGCCGGCGATCGCCGTCTCGAGTCGCGAGAGGGTGAGCCGACCCCGGTCCACCTCCCGCAGGGCGCCCACGATCTTCCGGACCATCCCCCACACGAACGAAGGGGCCCGGACCTCCACGGTCAGACCGCCCGGCCGGCTCGTGACCTCGACCGATTCGACATCCCGCCAGCACGGTTCGGATGCGGGGATCGCCCGACCGAACGACCGGACGTCCACCCGCCCGCAGAAGAGACGCCCGGCGCTGACCCAGCGACCGACATCGTCGCCCGACCACGGCTCGAAGTAGCGGTACGTCCGTCGGACGGCCCTGCGGACACGAAACGTTTCGGCGACCCGGGTCGCGGCCGTGAAGTATAACTCAGGGGCGATCCCGTTGAGGGCGCGGAGTAGAGGCGGTCCGTCGAGCGCGACCGTAAGGGTCAGCGCGTTCGCCCGGGCGCTCACCCCTCGGTCGGTCCGGCTTGCGACCTCGAGCCGGAGCTGTTCGGGGGAGCGCACCAGACGGTACCGCCGAAGGCCGTCCCGCACCACGCCCTCCACCGTCCGGCGCCCGGGCTGGCGTGCCCAACCCGCGAACCCTGCACCATCGTAGCCGAAGCGGACCAGCCAGCGCGTCGCAGGCTGGCGGGACGCAGGACCCCCAGCCGCGGAGCGGGCGGCGCTCTCCTCGGCCGGTGCGGTGTTACGCTGTCTCATACGTACGACTATGAATTAGAATATAGTCTAAGGCGATTCCCTCTATATTCGAAGATTGTCTCGCTCCGCACGGAACGGCTCCTGACGCCCCCAGGGTGTGGGACCTTCCGGAAAGCACGAAGAGGTGGAGAAGGACGGATGAGTGCGCAGAATACGGGCGGGGCGGCAACGCCCCCAGCCGGGGGAATGTCCTCGACGGACCAGACGGCGTCGCCGATGCGAAAGCGCGGACGCCAGT
>DASPQN010000037.1:0-40672 GCA_035624925.1 Thermoplasmata archaeon | reverse complement strand
CCGTCGTCGATCGGGTAGTCGATCCGGCACGTCGCGCAGGCGAGCGTTCCTCGGACGATCTCGTCCCCGTCCTTCGAGACGACGGAGAGCGCGAGCTCCCCCTTGCAGACCGGACAGCGAAGGATATCGAGGAGGTCGGGTCTCATTTCGCGGAGCCTTCGACGATCCCGTAGCCGATCAGGCGCCAGGCGTTCAGCTTGCGCGAGATCGCGACGCGCGTCCCCGGGAAGACCGTGACCGGGCGGGCGAGCGCGAGCTCGATGTCGTCCCCCCGGGCGCTCGTCACCTTGCCCGGGGCGATCGTCGTGCCGACGGTCACCGCGAGCAGCTCGCTCGTGCGGATCTTCTCGACCTTGATCTCCCGCTGCGCCCCCAGGACGCGGTCGAGCAGCGTCGCCTTGAGGCGGATCTTCTGGCTGACCGCAGGAAGCGTGCCGGCCGTGCCGATGAGCCTCCCCGTGAGGCCATCGCCCTTGGCCAGCGAGGGGTCCAGGCTCGTGCCGATCGCCGCGAGGCCCCCGGGACGCAGCTCCTCGCGCGGCTCGCCTCCGGAGACGATCGACGTGATCTTCGTCGTGAGCGCCTCCGCCCGCCCGTCCGTCCCGCCCGGGACCCCCGGACGGATCTCGATGGCCTCCCCTGCGGTGAGACGCCCCTGGAGCAGCGAGCCCCCGAGGACCCCGCCGCGCAGCTCGGCCGGCCGGGTCCCCGGTCGGTTGACGTCGAACGACCGCGCGACGTACATCAACGGCGGCTTGGTCACGTCGCGCTTGGGCGTCGGGATCGTCTCCTCGACCGCCCCGATGAGCGCGTCGAGGCCCGCCTTGTGGTTCGCGCTGATCGGGACGACCGGAGCGTCCGCGATCGGCGAGCCGTGGAGGAACTCCACGATCTCCTGCTGGTTGGTGACCGCCTCCTCCGGGGTGACGAGGTCGACCTTGTTCTGGACGACGACGACCTTGCGCACGCCGATGATGTCGAGGGCGTAGAGGTGCTCCCGGGTCTGGGGCTGCGGGACGTGCTCGTTCGCGGCGACCAACAGGAGCGCGCCGTCCATGATCGCCGCGCCGGAGAGCATCGTCTCCATCAGCGTCTCGTGGCCCGGCGCGTCGACGAACGACACCGCCCGGAGGAACTTCGCCTCCCCTCCGCACGCCGGGCACACGGGCGTCACGCTGTAGCCGGTCGGTTTCGGGCAGTTCGGGCAGACGTAGAACGCCGCGTCGGCGTACCCGAGCTTGATCGAGATCCCGCGCTTCAGCTCCTCGGAGTGGCGATCCGTCCACTCCCCGGTGAGCGCTTGGGTCAGGGTCGTCTTCCCGTGGTCGACGTGGCCGACGAGCCCGATGCTGACCTCGGGCTGCCGAGGGACCTTCATGACGCGGCGAACAGCTCCGCGAGCGGCTTCGGTCCCCTCTGGTCGACGACGAGGTTGATCTGGACCGTGTCCTCGCTGATCGTGTTGCCGCGGAACGTCCGTCGCCTGCGCATCCCCCGGCGGGGGGCATGGAAGCCGAACCCCTCGCCGACGTACAGCCGGGTCTGCCGGGCCCCGGGGAGGTCCGGTCGGAGCGGGAACCCGCTGCGGTCGCTCCCGCCCGTGATCCGGAACGTGTAGCCGCTCGCGCCGAGCAGCTCCCCTCCGACGACCTCGCCGATCCGTTTCCCGAGGAAGCCCGCGGACTGGGGGTCCGCGACGCTCCGAGCGATCGAGTGGTCGCGCTCGGAGATGACGAGCTTGTACTCCACCATGCGTTCTGCGAGAGCGAAGGCGCGCGAGCCGGGGGGCATTTAAAAGCGTTGTCGAGGCGCGGCGGCGGAACGGCGCGGCCGGCGACGCCGGTCGGAGGGGACCCGCGGTCCCCCGCGTCCTCTCCCGGCCCGGTGTTATGAGGCCCGGGCCGCGTCGGGCGGGCGGACGCACCGACCCGTGAGCGACATGGTCTCCCTCCTCGACGCCGCCCGCGCGGTCGTCCTTGCGGGGGGTCTGGCCGTCGCCGCGGTGCAGGACCTCAGGACCCGAGAGGCGCCGGACGGGCTCTGGCAGGTGCTGGGGATCCTGGGGATGCTCCTCGGCGTGGCGTCGGTCCTGCCCGGCGGGCCGCTCCCGGTCGTCCTGTGGCTCGTCGCCGCCGGGCTCGCGCTGGAGCATCTCTTCCCGTGGGACGACCTCCTCGGGGAGCGCCACGCGGGGAAGGTCCCCGCGCTCGAGCTGACGGCCTACGTCGTGGCGATCGGGGTCGTCGGGTACGCTGCGGTGCGCTGGGGGGTCGGTCCTTCCGCGGTCCCGGTCGCGGTCCTCGCGGCGGTCGTGACGGTCGTCCTCGCGCGGGCCCTGTTCGAGTTCGGCGTGCTCTACGGCGGCGCGGACGCGAAGGCGTTGATCGTCGCCGGGGTGCTGGTCCCGGTCTTCGCCTCCCCCCTCCTGTTCGCCCCAGCGCTGGAAGCTCCGCTCCTTGCGGTCCTGCCGTTCTCGCTGACCCTCCTCACCGACGCCGCCGTCCTGTCGGTCGCGGTCCCCGTCGCCCTCGCGGTACGGAACGTCGCTCGGGGCGAGTTCACGTTCTCGCGCGGCTTCACGGGCTACACCATCGACGTGGGCGAGCTCCCGCGCCGCTTCGTTTGGGTCCGGGACGCGACCCTCGGCGAGGACACGCTCGTCGAGGACGCCGAGACCTCCGCCGAGGACACGCGTCGGCGGGTCGAGATCGCCCGGGAGCTCGAGGCGCGCGGGGTCCGTCGCGTCTGGGTGACGCCCCAGCTGCCGTTCCTGGTCCTCCTCGCCGCGGGCGCGTTCGCCGGGATGCTGGTCGGGAACCTGCTGCTCGACCTGTTCGTCGCGCTCTAGCCCGGACCGTCCCGACCGGGAGCCGCCTCGGGGGTCCGGCGGCGGGCCGCTGCCGCCGAGAAAGCTTTTCTCCCGTCCCCCGGTCGACAGACCGGGGAGTCTCGTTGCCCGCCAAGGCCCATCGCGCACCGCTGCGCGTGCTGATCGCCAAGCCCGGTCTCGACGGACACGACCGCGGGGCGAAGGTCGTGGCCCGGGCGCTCCGCGACGCGGGGATGGAGGTGATCTACGCGGGGCTCCGGCAGACCCCGGAGGAGATCGTCCGCGCCGCGGTCGAGGAGGACGTCGACCTGATCGGGCTCTCGATCCTCTCGGGGGCGCATATGGCGCTCTTCCCGCGGGTCCTCCGTCTATTGAAGAAGGAGACCGGCTCGAAGATCCCGGTCTTCGCCGGGGGGATCATCCCCGATGAGGACGCCCGCCGGCTCCGCCGTCTCGGGATCCGCGCGATCTTCGGTCCCGGCGCCTCCCTCCACGAGATCGTCAGCACCGCGGAGAAGCTCGCGCGCGGCGCGGCATGACCCGGCCCCGCGCGCCGTCGATCGCCGCCTCGATCGTCTCGGGGGACCGTCGCGCCCTGGCCCGCGCGATCACCGCGGTCGAGTCCGGCGACGCCTCGGCGGACGCCCTCCTGCGCGCGATCTTCCCGAGGACCGGGCGGGTGCCGGTCGTCGGGATCGCCGGCCCCCTGGGCGTCGGGAAGTCGAGCCTCATCAACCTCCTCACCGCCCACCTCCGGTCGCTCGGCAAGAGCGTCGGCGTGGTCGCGGTCGATCCGTCCAGTCCGTTCTCCGGCGGCTCGGTCCTCGGCGACCGGATCCGCTTCGAACGCCGCGCCGACGACCGGGACGTGTTCTTCCGGTCGATGGCGAGCCGCGGCGCCGCCGGCGGTCTCGCCAGCACGACCCGCGATGTCGCCCGCCTTCTCGAGGCGGCGGGGTTCGACGTCGTCCTGGTGGAGACGGTCGGCAGCGGTCAGGTCGATGTCGCGATCCGCGGCGTTGCGACGACCCGCGTCGTCGTCCTCGTCCCGCACCTGGGCGACCAGGTCCAGACGCTGAAGGCCGGCCTGTTCGAGATCGCGGACGTCTTCTGCGTCAACAAGTCCGACCTGCCGGGCGCGGAGACCGCGGAACGCGACCTCGCCGAGCTCGCCTCCCTGGGCCCGGCACCGGACGGCTGGAGGTCGAGGATCGTCCGGACCTCGACCGTCGCGCCGTCCGGGATCCCGCAGCTCTGGGCGGCGGTCGAGGCGCACGAGCGGTTCCGGGCCGACGCCCCGGACCACGCCGCCGAGCTGCGGCGGCGCATCGAGGAGGAGATCGTGGGCCGCGTCGGGGACGTGCTCTCCCGCGAGATCGCCCAGCGCCTCGCGACCGACCCGTCGCTCCGGAAGCTCGTCGACCGCGTCGTCGCCCGAGAGCTCGACCCCCGCTCCGCCGCCGAACGCCTGATCCCGCCGGCGCGTCGGTGACCTCGCGCGATGCCGCTCGACCCGTGGCTCCTCGGCGTGCTCCTCGGGGTCGTCGCAGCGGCCCTCGCGTACTTCGTCTTCGCGTCGTTCCTCTTCGGCGCCGGGTACCAGCCGACCCCGCCGAGCGCGGCGCTCGAGATGCTGCGGCTCGCCGAGCTGACCCCTCGGGACACGCTCTACGACCTCGGGGCGGGGACCGGCGCGCTCGTCTTCCGGGCGGTCCGGCTCTACGGGGCGCGGGCCGTGGGCGTGGAGGTCGAGCCGATCCGGGTCCTCGTGCTGCGTCTCCGCCGGGCCCTCAGCGGGGCGCCGGACCGGCTGACGATCCGCTGGGGGAACATGTTCGACCTGGACTTCTCGGGCGCGACGGTGGTCGCCACGTTCCTCTGGCCGGGGGCGATGGAACGGCTCCGCCCGAAGTTCGAGGCGGAGCTCCGCCCGGGGGCGCGGGTCGTGAGCCACTGCCATCCGATCGACGGCTGGACCGCCGAGGTCCACGACCCGAGGACGGACGTCTACCTCTACCGCTGGCCGGCCGCTCGGGGGTCCGGCTCCCCCGAAGGTGCGCCTACGGGTGGTAGGTGAACCAGACGAACGCCCCGAACAGGAGGACGCCGAGGACCACGAGCCCCCCGGCGATCCATCCGGCGTGGACGCTCAGGGCGTTCGTGGCAGGACCCGACCGGGCCGGCATGAGGCGCGGACGCCCCGGGCGGTTTATCTCTCCTAGCTTCGCACCGGGGCCGACTACGGGATCGCCGCTCCGAGCTGGCCGGTGAGCCCGAAGTAGAGGATCAACGCCCCGGCGACCGCTGCGCCTACGAACGTCAGGATGATGAACCGGACCGGGAGCGTCGCCGTCGGTCCGTGCCCCGCCATGGGTCCCACGGAGGTCCCCGGGTTCAAGTCGCTAGTGTTGGTGCGCCGGCGCGGCAGTTTTGGCGTCGTCGGACCCCGCCGACGCCGATCGCTTCCCGGCCGTCCGCGCGGTCCCGCCGGGCTCCTCATGGGAGGCGGCGGCCTTCTTCGGCTCGCCCGCGGCCGGCTTCGCGTCGGTGGCGGGGGTCACCCACTCCTCGACGAACCGGATCGCCTCGGGGTGGAGCTGGGTGCGGACCCGCTCGACGATCCGGGCCTTCGCGGCGACCCAGTACGGGTCGAACTTCGTCCGGTCGGCGACGCGCAGGGTGAACGTCTTCTCGCGGTGCTCGACGTGGAACTCGGCCCCGTAGCCGTACTGGAGCTCGACGATCCCACGGACCCGCTCGGCGGGGTCGACGATCCGCTCGACGACCTTGAGCTTCGCCCGGATCTTGCGCCCGGAGAACGGCGGATTGAAGTCGACGCGGACGCGGGCCGCCGTCAGCGTCACGACGCGGCCCCGCCGGCCGTTGATCGTCAGGACCGTGCCCAGGTCGAGGTGCGCGTCCTCCCGTCGCATCTCGGGGAGCCGCTCGATCTCGTGCATCGTGAACAGCTCGATCAGGTTCGGGTCCCGCTCGCCGAACGCCTCCCCGGGGGCGTACTCCCGCTCGAGCTCCTGGCCGACCTTCAGGCCGACCAGCGACGTCTCGATCCCGCTCGGGAACCCGTCCCCGCCGACCTCGTGCGGCCGGGGGCCCCACGGCCGTCCCGGGATCGCCTGGACGCCGGCGGCCTGGGCCACCTCCTCGTGCGTCGTGTCGACCAGCTCGCTCTTGCCGGCCAGCTCGGCCCACAGGTCGTACTCCAACCGGACGAGGTCCCCCGCCTTCGTGACGGAGTCGTCGGCCCCCTCCTTCGGGCTCATGTGCTCCCGCCGAGAGGGAGCGGGGAATAAGGTTTTCCCGAGACTCGTCTCGCCCACCCGCCGGGACCCGCCCGACGCCGTCCGGGCCGTTCGGGAACGACGCGGCCCGGGCCCCGCAACGGGGCGTTCCGAGGACGACGGTGGCGGAGGTCGAGGCGAGCGCGGTGACGGGGGGCTCGGAGGCCCTCGCGGAGGTCGGCGCAGCGAGCCCGCCCGGAAGGCCGCCGGACGTGCTGATCGTCGTCCTGGACTGCGTCCGCGCCGACCTGTTCCGCGCGGAGGTCGAGCGGGAAGGCCGTCTGCCGTTCCTGAGCCGGCTCCGGCGCGAGGCGATCGTCTTCCCCGGCGCCGTCAGCCCCGGCAGCTGGACGATCCCGAGCCACGCCAGCCTCTTCACCGGCCTGTATCCGTGGGACCACGGGGCGCACTCGAGGACCGGACCGATCCTCACCCCGGGCCCCGAGACGATCGCCGAGGTCCTCGGCCGTGCGGGCTACGCGACCGCGCTCTACTCCGGGAACGCCTACGTCCAGAGCGCGACCGGCCTGGCCCGAGGGTTCGACGAGACGCTGTGGGGCGGCTCGAGGGAGTTCTTCCTGCGCTTCCTCGGCTTCCCCCGGGCGACGTGCCCGGACCTCGGGAGCGCGGGGCCGGTCCACGCCCTTCCGCCCGGCCGCGACCGCCCGTCGCGCTTCGGCCAGTTCGCCATCGATGCCCTCAGCCGCGCTCCGGCCCTCTGGGACGGGCTGAACCGCGTCGGGGCCAAGGTCCGGGGGACCTACGGCGAGACGATGCGCTCGGTCAGCCCGTGGATCGAGGGGACGGTCGACGCCTGGCTCACCCGGCAGCCGCCCGAACGCCCGGTGTTCCTGTTCGTCAACCTGATCGAGGCTCACGAGCCGTACCTCGCCGACGCCGGTCTCGAGGTCGGCGCCCGTCGCTGGCTCGGCTACGCCCGGGCCCGGCAGGACTCCGTCCTCTGGGTGAAAGGACGGTGGAAGCCGACCCCGACGGAGGTCGCCTCCTCCCGGGCGTCGTACGTCCGCTCGCTCCAAACCCTCGACCGTAGGGTGGAGGGGATCGTCCGCGCGTTCGCCCGGCACGGTCGCTGGGACGGTTCGCTGTTCGTGCTGACGAGCGACCACGGCCAGGCGTTCCTCGAGCAGGGGACGATCTACCACCGGTTCCGGGTCGACGAGCCGATCGCCCGGATCCCGCTCTGGGTCCGCGCCCCGGGGGGCAGGGGGGCCGGCGAGCGGCCGGAGGCGTGGGCGAGCCTGATCGACGTCCCGAGGACGATCGCGGCGCTGGTCGGACGCGAGTCGTTCGGCGACCCTTCGTCCCGCTCCCTGCTCGAGTCGGACGCGGGGGCCCGGGAGCGGCCGGTCTACTCGATGACCGACGGGATCCGGGCGTCGGAGATCCCGGCGGCGTCCGCGGAGTGGAAGGCGTTCCTTGACCGTCTCGAGGTCGCGGCGTATCGCGGGTCGACCAAGGCCGTAGCGCACGAGGACGGGAGGGTCGACGCCTACCGCGTCGCCGTGCCGGACCTGGGGGCGCCCCCGGTGCGGGCGGAGGGCGACCCCGACGCCGCCGAGCTCGCGGAGCTCGCCCGACGTGCGCTGGAGCTCGCGGCCGCCCGCATCGCCTCGCAGCCGTACCACGGCTCCGTCGAGCAGCGGATCGCCGGCTGGGGCTACTGAGGCGGGCGCGGGAGGACCGTCGGCCCCGCCGGCGGGGGGTCCCCGACCCTCGACCAGCGAAGGCGGGCGTGGACGAGGGCGACCGGCTTCATCAGCGCCTCGACGTAGTAGAGCGGATGGCGGATCGGACGCCGGCGCTCGTGCCAGCGGGCAGAGAGCTTGCCGTTCTTCATGAGCGAGACGGCCATCTGGAACAGCCAGACGTACCTCTTGCGCGCCCAGCGGAGGTAGCTCGTCTCGTAGCTCTTGTCGTGGTAGACCCACGCCTCGGGGAGGAACACCCCCTGGAGGCCGGCGGCGAGGACCCGGGTCTCGAGGTCGTGGTCCTCGGCCGTGACGCGGGCGTCGAAACCGAACCGCTTCAGGACGCCGGTGTCCCAGGCGGTGTTGCCGAGCGGCAGGTAGGCGATGCTCCGGCGCACGAGGTCGTCGTAGATCGACGCCTCGAGGAGCTCCATGTACCGCTGGATCGAGTTCGAGGGCGCCCGGAGCGGCCGCGTGGGGCCGCCGCTGAACGCGGCGGAACCGTTCTCCACCGGAGCGACGATCCGCTCGAGCCATTCCGGGGGAGCGACCTCGTCGGAATCGAGGAACGCGGTGGTCGGCTCGGCGAGCAGCGGCATCGCCTCGACCCGCGCGTCGACCGGACCGCCCGGGAGCCGCACGAGCTCGACCCGGAGCGACGGCTGGCGACGGACCGCCGCCTCGGCGAGGTCGTCCGGGGTGAGCGGCGACGCGGCGACCAGGACCCGGTCCGGGCGGCGGTGCTGCGCCGCGAGGGAGTCGATCGCCGTCAGGAGCCTCGGGTCGTCCTTCACCGCGATCTCGACGCAGACCGCCCCGTGCGGGCCCGGACCCGACCGGGGGGCGTCGGCCGCCGCCGGAGCGCTTCGGCCCCCGCTCATCGTCGGCCTAGCCCCTGCGGGGGAGGCCGCGCCGACGCTCGACGAGCTCGGCGATCGTCCGGTCGATCGCCTCGTTGCTGGAGCAGGACGGCGTCCAGCCGAGGGCACGGACCTTCTCGATCGCGAGGAGCTGCTGGGGGACATCGCCGACCCAACCCCGCTCGCCGCCCCCGTAGGTGATCGTCGCGGTGCCCCCGTGGGCGGCGACGACCTTCTCCGCGATCTCGCGGACCGAGGTCCGGTCCGGGGCGCCGAGGTTGTAGATGTTGACGGGCGCCGAGGCCCGGCGCGCGACGACGGCCATCCCGCCGACGCAGTCCTCCGTGCGGAGGTAGCTCTTCGCCTGGCGGCCGTCCCCCAGGACGTGGAGCCGCGACGGGTCCGCGCGAAGCTTCTCGAAGAAGTCGTGGAGGATCCCGTGGTTCATCCGGCCGTCGACGATGTTCGCGAACCGGAAGATGTAGGCGGTCAGTCCGTACGAGTGCGCGTAGGCGGAGACCAGCCCTTCCGCGGCGAGCTTCGCGCCGCCGTAGAGCGACTCGGGCTCCAGCGGGCCGTACGACTCCGGGGTCGGAAAGACCGACGGTCGCCCGTACACGACGCTCGACGACGAGAACAGGACCCGACGGACGTCCTGTCGGCGGGCCTGTTCGAGGACATGGAACGTCGCGAGCGCCCCGTTCGCCAGGTCGGTCCGCGGGTCGGCCGTGCCTTTCTGGATGTTCGCGTTCGCCGCGAGGTGCCAGACCTCCTCGGCGCCCCGGAACGCCGCCGCGGGAGCCTCCGCCGTCCCGAGGTCGGCCTCCAGGACGGTCAGCTTCGGCGCGGACGGCAGGAGCTCGCGGCGGCCCGTCGAGAAGTTGTCGACGACCCGGACCTCGCGCCCGTCGGCCAGGAGCCGTTCGACCACGAACAGCCCGATCGCGCCCGCGCCGCCGGTCACGACGGCCGGCCCGTCCGCTCGCCGGTCCGGCATGGAGCGCCCGCACGAGTTGCAGAAGCATATATACCCGAAGGACCCAGTAAACCCGCGCGGTTGCGCTTCCGAGCGTGAACGGATGCGAACGTACGTCCGGATGACATTCCACTCGGAGGGGGCCAGCCCGCTCACGGTGCTGGAAGCGATGCGCGCCCTCGGGTTCGAGGAGGCGATGGGGATCCACGACTTCGTCTACAAGTGGAAGGACCGGACCACGATCGACGCCGTGATCCGGCTGACCTCGCAGATGCACGAGCGTCTCAAGGGTCTCGACGTCAGCTACGAGATCACGACGATCTCCTAGTCGGAGGGTCTCGCGTGCCGCCCGCGGAGCTCGACCGGGTCGAGCGGATGCTGCTGATGCACCTGCTCGAGCACCATGGCCAGCAGGTGCGGTTCGAGGCCTCGCCGTGGGTCACGGAGTTCGGGATCGTGCGGCGCTTCCCGGAGGAGCCGTCGGACGCCCTGCGCCGCGCCCTCCGCGCGCTCGAGATGGGCCGTCTCGTCTACCGGCGGACCCAGTACGTCGTCGGCTACTCCGAGCCGAAGCAGGTCTACTCCCTCACGCCGAGCGGCCACCGCAAAGCCGTCGAGGTCCGTGAGGTGGAACCCCCCGGTAACGGCTCCGCCCCACCGGACACCCCGATGCCGACCGAGGGCCCGACGCGTCCGTCGTCGACCGACGTCGCCGACGCGCCGGGGACCGACGGGAGCGCGGAGCCGACCGTCTGACGGTCGATGACGGTCCTCGAGGGCCCTACCGTCCGCCTGCGGCCTCCGGGGCCGGCCGACCTCGAGGGGATCTTCGCGTGGTACAACGACGCGGAGATCGTCGCTCCGTTCGACCGGTTCTCCACCGACACGTTCGACGACTTCGCCCGCTCCGTCCGGGATGCCCCGGGGGACCCGCGCTCCCTCGCCCCGAGGTTCGTGGTCGAGACGCGGTCGCCGACCGCCGTCGTGGGCGTGGTCGGCCACTACCGGCCTCACCCGGTGCTCGAGTTCGTCGACGTCTGGTACGTCCTGGGACGACCGGAGGCGCGCGGCCGGGGGCTCGGGAGCGAGGCGGTCGGCCTCCTGGTCGACCACCTGTTCGCGACCGAGACCGTGGAGCGGGTCGGGGCGACGTGCGACGTCGAGAACGTCGCGTCGGTCCGCCTCCTCGAGCGGCTACGGTTCCGGCGCGAGGGGACGATGCGTTCCGCGCTGTTCCACCATGGGCGCTGGCACGACGTCCACGTCTACGGCCTCACGCGGGGCGAGCGTCGCCCGCCGTCGCGGCCAGGGTGAACACGAGGCGGCTCCCGCCATCGCCGAGGGGGAGCGGGCGCTCGAAGACGACCGAGCCGATCTCGCCGGTCGCGCGGAGGTGGGTCCCGCCGCAGGGGCAGACGTCGAACCCGTCGATCTCGACGACCCGCACCGGGTCGACCTGGGGCGGAAGAGGCACGAGGCCCGACCGCTCGGAGAGGGGATGATGCTCCCACTCGGCCCGAGGCAGGTGGCGGATCGTCACCGGGCGCGACGGCGCGACCGCCGCGCGGACGTCGTCCGCGAGCTGCGGGACGAGCCCGTCGTCGAGCGGGCCGTCGAGCTCGAGGACCGCGCGGACGCCGGAGAAGTTCGCCCGACGGGTCCGCCGGCCGGTGCGCGTGAAGATCCGTCCGCTCACGAAATGCTGGGCCGTGTGCAAGCGCATGTGGCGATGGCGCCGTTCCCAGTCGATCGACCCCTCGACCTCCTCGCCGACCTGGAGGTCGGGCCGGCCCCCGGCCCCGCCCTTCAGCCGGTGGACCACGGACGGGCCGCTCTTCGTCACGTCCACGACCTCCGCCCGGGCGCGACCCGGCGCGCCGAGGGTCCCGCGGTCGCTCGGCTGCCCTCCGCCGGTCGGGTAGAAGTACGTCCGGTCCAGGACGACCCCTCCCGGGGGCAGGGCCACGACCTTCGCCCGGAACTCGCGGACGTAGGCGTCGTCGATCGCGGCGAGGTAGGCAAGCTCGGTCACGCTAGGCCGAGGACCGCCGGCGGGAAAACGGGTCGCGCCCGCCGAGCGTCTCGGCAACCTTTTTAGAGGGGACCGATGTGGGCCGCCGAGGCCCTTCGGTGTTCAAGCTCCGCGTAAAGATGGAGGTCCTCCGCGAGCTCGTGGAGGTCGTCTCAACGCTCGTCAGCGAGGTAAAGCTCGCGGTCTCGAAGGACGGGCTCGAGGCGAAGGCGGTCGACCCGTCCCACGTCGCGATGCTCGTGCTCAAGCTCCAGAAGGCCGCCTTCGAGGAGTTCACCGGCGAACCGACCGAGATCGGGGTCGACGTGGAGAAGCTGAAGGAGGTCCTGCGGCTCTCCAAACCCGGAGACGTCCTCGAACTCCAGTACGACGGGAAGAACCGCCTCGTCGCGAGCGTCGGCCGGGTGACGCGACAGATGGCGGTCGTCGACCCGGCGAGCATCACCGACCCGAAGGTCCCGAACGTCGCCCCTCCGGCGACCGTCGTCGTCAAGACCGAGGACATGCGCCAGGGGATCCGGGGGAGCGAGAGCTTCACCGACCACGTCACCCTCACGCTCGAGCCCGAGGCGTTCACGATGCACTCCGAGGGCGACACGGACCGGCTCGACCTGAGGATCCCGAAGGAGACCCTGCCCCGGCTGGACGTGAAGGAGGCGGTGAAGAGCATGTACCCGCTCGACTTCTTCTCCGCGATGGTGAAGGCGATCTCCGCCGACGAGGCGACCCTCCACGTCGGGAACGAGTACCCCCTCAAGATCGAGTTCACGATGGGGATGGGCCGAGGCGAGGGCCGCTACCTCCTCGCGCCCCGGGTCGAGGAAGACTAGGCGCGCCCCCCCGCCGACGGCGGAGCGGGCGGGGCCGCGAACGTTTTGACCGCGTCTTGGGCTCCCGCCCACCCTATGACCGGTGACCAGCGTCCCCGGGTCGCAGTCCTCTCCGCCGTGCGCACGCCGATCGGCAAGTACGGCGGGTCGTTGCGGGGCTATCGTGCCCCCGAGCTCGGCGGACTCGCCGGGCGCGCCGCGATCGAACGGGCCGGCCTCGCTCCCCGCGACATCGAGGAGGTCGTCTTCGGGCACGGGATCCAGGCCGGCGTCGGCCAGAACCCCGCGCGTCAGGTCCTGCGCGCCGCGGCGGTCCCGGACGACGTCGGCGCGGTCACGGTCAACATGGTCTGCGGCTCCGGGATGAAGGCGATCCACCTCGGGTCGGCGCTCGTCCGCGCGGGCGACTTCGACCGCGTGCTGGTCGGCGGCATGGAGAGCATGTCGAACGCCCCGTTCCTCGTCGACGGGGCGGTCCGCTGGGGCGTCCGGCCCGGTGCCCGTCCGTTGGAGGACGCCATGCAGCTCGACTCCCTCATCGACGCGTACGACGAGCACATGCTGATGGGCCTCACCGGCGAGCGGATCGCCGGGAAGCTCTCCCTCTCCCGAGAGGAGGCCGACCGGTTCGGCCTCCGGAGCCACCTGCGCGCGTCGAAGGCGGTCGCGGGGGGCCTCTATGACGCGGAGACCGTCCCGGTCCCGCCCGACCCGAGCCGGGGCCTCCCGGGGCTGGTCCGCGACGAGGGACCGAGGGCGGATACGACGATCGAGGGCCTGACGAAACTGCCTCCGGCGTTCGGTCCGCGCGGCGTCCTGACGGCGGGCAACTCCTCGAGGCTCGCCGACGGCGCCGCGGCCCTGGTCCTCGCGAGCGAGCGCGAGGTCCAGCGTCGCGGGGCGCGGCCGCTCGCCTGGATCCACTCCACCGACGAATCCGGGGTGCCCCCGAAGGACGTGATGGAGGCGCCGATCCCGACGGTCAAGAAGCACCTAGCGCGGACGGGCCTTCGACCGGGCGATTTCGACCGCGTCGAGCACAACGAGGCCTACTCCTCGGCGTCGATCGGGGTCCAGCGGGCGTTCGGCTTCTCGGACGACCGGTTCAACGTGAACGGCGGCGCGATCGCCCTCGGGCACCCGATCGGGGCGAGCGGCGCCCGGATCGTCGTGACGCTCGCCTACGAGCTCCAGCGCGCGAACGGCCACCTCGGCCTCGCGACCCTCTGCATGGGCGGAGGGAACGGCCTGAGCCTGGTGCTCGAGCGCGACCGGGCCTAGACCAGCGCCAGCCCGAGCCGTCGCTCGACCTCGCGCAGCGACGCGCGCGCGGCCGTCCGCTCTCCGCGGGGCACGCCGCCGGGGGCCGCGGCGACCTCCGCGGCGAACTGGCGGAGCTCGGAGACGACCTTGTCGGTCGCCAGGCCGTCGGTCAGCGCCGAGCGGACGTCCTGGGCGAGGCGGGCCGCCCGCACCGCGCCGACGCGACCGCCGCGCGTGCCGCGCATCCAGCCGCGCAGCGTCGACCGGAGGAGGTCGAACTCCTCGAGGGCCTTCAGCGACGCCGCCTCCCCCCACGGGAACCGGTCCCGGTACGGCCGTCCGAGGAGGTGCCAGCGGAGCGCGGGAGCGCCGAGGGAGGCCAACGCGTCCCGGAGCGGGACGAGGTTGCCGGTCGACTTCGACATCTTCGAACCGTCCTGGAGGACCAGGCCCGTGTGCAGGAAGACCGGGGAGAACGGCTTCCCCCGGAGCGCGAGCGCGATCTCGTTCTCGGCGAAGTGGTGGGGGTAGACGAGGTCCCGTCCCCCACCGTGGAGGTCGACCGGCACGCTGAGGTGGTGCGAGGCCATCGCGAAGCACTGGAGGTGCCAGCCCGGGGCGCCACGACCCCACGGGCTCGGCCAGGACGGGATCGGCGGCGAGAGGAGCTTCCAGACGACGAACGAGCGCTCCCAGTCCGACGGCCTCGGGAACGGGTGCCCGGGCTCATCCACGGCGTGGCGGGCGAGGTCGGCCCCCGCAGGGAAGTTCTCGCCTTCCCTGCGGTCGGGGGCCTCGTAGCGCCACTCCCCGCCGGCCCGCCGGACGCGTCCGGTCCGTTCGAGGGACCGGGCGAGGCGGATCATCTCCGGGACGAACTCGCTCGCCCGCGGACGGAACGTCGGGGGGAGGTTCCCGAAGGCGTGGAGGTCGCGGAAGAACGAACGCTCCTCCGCCCGGGCGAGGGCCCTCGAGGTGATCCCGAGCGCCGCGGCACGGAGGTCGATCTTGTCCTCCAGGTCGGTCACGTTCATGACGTGGCGGACCCGGTAGCCCTCCGCTTCGAGGACGCGCCGCGCGACGTCGAAGAACAGGTAGGTGCGGGCGTGGCCGACGTGCGCCGCGTCGTAGACCGTCGGGCCGCAAACGTACAGCCCGACCGTGCGCCCGCGGCGGGGCCGGACCGCCCGTGGCCTCCCGGACAGCGAATCGGTGAGCCGGAGCTCCATCGCCAGGGCCGCCGGCGAGCGCCCGAGCATAACCGTTGCCACTGTGCTCCCGGGGCTTCCGACGGGGGAACCTCGCCGGAGCGTCCCGCGCCCCCGGTGGCGCTCGGCGCCACCGACCTGGACCCGGGCGCCAACCTGAAAAGCGGTGCCCCTGTGGTCCGAGCGCCGGATGGAAACGATCTACCTCCTCTGCGAGACGGATGTCGGGAAGCTCGACGACGTCCTCAGGCGGCTCAAGGCGGTCTCGGGCGTGACCGAGGTGCAGGCGGTCACCGGTCCGTTCGACCTGATCGTCAAGGTCCAGGCCCCGCACATCAACCAGGCGCTCGACGTCGTGGTCCACAAGATCCGCAAGATCCCTGGCATCAAGGCGACCGAGACGCTCGTCACGGTCGCAACGGGCTGAACCGCCCGCGCCGTGGGTCCGCTCTCACCCCCCCTTGCGCCGCGGTCGTGCCTCAGGCGCATCAGGACCGGGCCGGATTCTTGACCCAGAGAGCAGGCCACGTCCTGGAGCCGTTCTGGCGCGCCGGCATCCGTTGGCCCTCGCGTTCGCCTCGACCACGACCCGTTCTCGGGAGGCGTCGTTCCCGGCGAGCCGCGCGCAGCGAGGCAGCCCCGCGGCCGGGGGTCCAGGACGTCGCGGACCACCCTGCAGGAGGAGCCCGGCTCGGGACCGACCGGGGTTCGGACCCGACGGAAGGTGGACCAAGCCCTACGGGCCCAGGGCGCGCCAGGCGCAGGACCCGACGCGTGGCGTCCCGATTTATACCCCTCCGCAGGTGAGGACGCATGGTCGTCGTAGGCGAGCTGGCGCCCGATTTCGAGGCGCCGGACCAGGATGGCGCCCCGTTCCGTCTCTCGTCGCTCCGCGGCTCGCCGGTCGTGCTGTACTTCTACCCGAAGGCGGACACCCCCGGGTGCACGATCGAATCGAAGGGGTTCCAGGAGCACCTCGGCGAGTTCGCCTCGCACGGGGTCCGGGTCGTCGGGGTGAGCGTGGACGACTGTCCGGCCCAGAAAGCGTTCGCCCAGAAGTACGGGCTGAAGTTCCCGCTCATCGCCGACTCGAAGAAGTCGGTCGCCGGGCTCTACGGCGTCCTCGGCCCGCGCGGGGTGGCCCGCCGCGTGTCGTTCCAGATCGACCGGGACGGCAAGGTCGTCGAGGTCGTCGATTCGTCCTCGCCCGACCCCCACGTCGCGAAGGCGCGGACCCGGTTCCTCGCCGCCTAAGGTCGGCCGGTCTGGGCCAGGCCGCCAGCTGCGGCGGAGCCCGGCCGTAGCCCCCAGACCCGATCTCTCACGGGCTGGAGCGACGCGGTCCCGAGGCACGTTCGGACGACCGCCCGCCCGGGGTAGGCGAGCGCGGCCGCCGCGAGAGGAGTGGCGGTCTCGCGGACCATCGGCGGAGTCGCCGGCCGGGGCCGGACGGTGAGAACCACGTCACCCGGGGCCGGGCGCCTCGAGGGGGGCGGAACGGTCGGCGGCCCGCTTCCACAGCGGGGGGAACCGCCGGGGGTCCGCGAAGACCTTGGTCGAGCCGACGATCCAGCCGCCGTGCTCCCCCCGGGGTTCGGCCGCGGAGCGGACGGCGATGCCGGTCGCGACCAGCTCGCGGTTCCGGCTCAGGAGGACGACCCGGTCGCCCCGGGCGAACGCGCGGGAGACCGACGCGACCCCGCCCGCCGCGAGCGGGGCGCCGTGCGCGACGGCGCTGGCCGCCGCGTCCTTGAGGACGAGCGTCGGGAACTCCCGCCAGACCTCCTCGATCGGGTGGAGCAGCCGCAGGAGCGGGGACGGGTCCCCCTCCGCGGCGGCGGCCCGCGCGTCGGCCAGCGTCGCGAGCCCGACCGCGTCGGCCTCGCCGAACGGCCCCGTAGCGGTCCGCCGGAGCTCCTCGAGATGGGCCCCGACCCCCAGGGCGTCCCCCAGGTCGACCGCGAGCGTGCGGACGTACGTCCCGGAGTCGACGACGGTGGAGAGGAGGACCTTCGGCCCGTCGCGCTCGAGGAGGTCGAGCCGGTGGATCGTCCGGACGCGCCGCTCCCGCTTCACCGCCGAGCGCACCGGCGGGGTCTGGTAGACCGGCCCGACGAACTCCGCGGCGACCGCCGCGAGCCTCGCGGGGGGAACGTCGCCGTGGAGGACGGCGACCCCGACGTAGCTCTTCGGGAACTCGAGGACGAGCGGGACGAGGCGCAGCGCCGGTCCGAGGCCGACCCAGAGGACGCCCGAGACGTTCGGGTCCAGGGTGCCCGCGTGGCCCGCGGCCGCGACGCCGAGGAGGTCGCGCGCCCACGCGGTGACCTGGTGGGAGCTCGGTCCCCGCGGCTTGTCCACGAGGACGAACGCGCCGGCGGCGATCCGCTCCGCGGCCGGTCCTTCGAGGGGAGCGGGAGCCGTCACGCGCGTCCCTCCGACCGACCGCGCAGGAACGCGACGATCGTCGCGACGACCTCCTCCGGAGGCTTCGTCGTGGAGTCCACCAGGAGGTCCGGGACCTCCCGCTCGAGGTCGATCTCGTAGAACCGGAGATAGCGGCTCCGTTCGCTCGCCTCCCGGACGGCGATCGCCCGGGCCGCCTCCTCGACGCTCTGATGGTCGCGCCCTGCGAGGCGGCGGGCCCGTTCGGCCGCCGACGCCGTCACGACGATCACCTCGACGGGCACCCCGGCGCGCCGGCAGAGGGCGCCCTGGATGCGGCCGTCCAGCAGCACGCCGGGCCGCGCGAGGGCCTGCATCGCCCGGTCGAGCTCCCGGTCGACCTCCGGGTGCGCCTCCGCGTACCGTCCGAACGCCTCCAGGTCGAGCCCGCGGTGCCGGGCCTCCGCGCGGAACACGTCGCCCGCCGAGCGGTAATCGAGGCCGAGCTCGCGGGCGACGGCGCGGCCGGCCGTCGACTTGCCGCCTCCCGGCGGCCCCCCCACGGCGACGACCGCCCGGATCACGCCGAACCCCCGGTCGCTCCCGAGGTGGGAGCGCCGGAAGACGGCGGGTGCTCCTCGAGGTACCGGAGGAGCCACCAGTGCTTCAGGAGGCGCCGGAACACCATCGAGAACGGGATCGTGTAGATGCTGAAGATCAGGAACCACCACGGGACCGGGAGCGACGCGACGACCTTCTGGGTCAGGTGGAGGGTCGAGCCGTGGAGCGCGATCACCTGGGCGGACGCCGGGGCGTTGCCGATGACGAGCCCGACCCAGGTGTAGATCAGGATGAGCAGGAAGTAGGTGATCGCCATCCCCTTGAACTGCCCGATCGACACCTCGCCCGAGAGGCGGGCGAGCCGCTCCTGGTGGGGCTTGAGCGCCGCGATCCGGTCCTTCTTGCCGGAGCGGATCGCCTCCATCTGGACCTTGCGGAACGCGGAGCTCCACTTCTGGACCTTCGCCGCCTTGATCCAGTCCGTGGTGTAGTTGTAGGCGAGCGAGGTGATCAGCATCTCGAGCGCCCCCGCGAGCGCCATCGTCAGGAACAGGTACGTCGAGCCGAACCCGATCACGTAGTAGAGCGGGCCCGACGACGACGCGCTCACCCCGAGCAGCCCCGCGATCTGGTTGCGGGCCGTCCCGTCGATGAGCATCCAGAAGCCGAGCATGCCGAGGAAGATGTAGACGAACGCCTTCCAGGAGAACATCGGTCCCGGCGGGCGCGGCCGCGGCGCCGGGGGCGAGGGCTCCTCCTCGTCGTCCTCCTCGTCCTCGTCCGCCGGCGCCGAGGGGAGCGGGGCGCCGCCCTCCGGGGCCATCAGCTCTCCCCACCGAGGAACCGGCGCAGGAGCGGGTTCATCTCCATCAGCTGCTCGCGGCCCATCGCCTCGTAGAGGTTGATGATGATCCCGACGGTCAGCAGCACGCCGGTACCGCTCGCGTTCCCGAGCGTCCCGATGAGGTCCGCCCCGGCGGCCAGGGCGCCGACGGCCGCGCCGGAGATGACCGTGATCACCGGGATGTACCGCTCCAGGACCCGGCGCAGGACGCGCGGCTCCCGGCGGAACCCGGGGATCTGCATGCCGGTCGCCTCGATCTGGCGCGCGACCGCCTCCGGTCCCATGTTCGTCGTCTGGATCCAGAACTTGGCGAACAGGATCGACCCGCCGACCATCGCGGTGAAGTAGACCGCGACGTGGACGAGCCCCTCCCACCAGGTGTGCCCGTAGAGGAACGAGCTGTACTGCTGGTAGTTGAGCATCGGGAGCAACCAGGACTCCAGGCCGTTGACGTTCGACAGGTAGTACGCGACGCCCGAGACCGGCTGCGTCTGGCTGATGCCGGAGGTGGACGCCGCCGTCCCCGAGAGGTACGACCCGACCATCCAGTTGTGCCCCAGGTACGGGAACCGCGAGAGCGTCGGGTTCGACCAGAGCAGGATCGAGACCATCGAGACGTTGGCGAGCAGGGCGCTCATGAGGATGACCGGGATGTTGGACGCGTAGATCAGCCGCAGCGGGTAGCGGCCGCGAGCCCCGCGCGCCTCGGCGTGGGAGAGCGGGAGCTCGATGCGCGTCGACTCCGTCCAGGCGACGAGGAAGAAGATCGCCGCGGTGCCGACCAGGGCGACGATCGGGTTCGGCTGGCGCAGCAGGATCTGCTCCCACCCGCCGCTCGCCATCTGCGAGGCGCTGTAGTGGGTCAGGAAGTAGAGGGTCTTCGGCAGCGTCCCGCTCGGGGGGTTCGCCGAGGAGACCGCGACCGACGGGTTCGCGGGGATCCAGTTGAGCGTTCCCTGGATGATCTGCTGCGAGACCCCGGCCGCGATGAACAGCGAGATCCCGCTGCCGATCCCCCACTTCGAGACGACCTCGTCCATCAGGAAGACGAGGTAGCTGCCGAAGACGAGCTGGGCGATGATCACGATGTTGGCGAGGAGGAGCCCGTTGCCGGGCGCGGCGGCCCCGAGCCGCGAGATGATCGAGGCCGACGGGGTCAGGTAGCCGAAGACCTGGGGGATCGCCTCGACGAAGATCATCGCGACGACGAGGACCTTCTGGGTCCCCTGGTACGTCCCCTTGTCCTCGTCGTCCGTGAGGTCGAGGTTGATGATCTTCGCCCCCGTGAACAGCTGCATGATGATCGAGCCGGTGACGATCGGCCCGATCCCGAGGTGCATCAGGGTCCCTTGGGCGCCCGCCAGGATCGCCCGGTAGCTCGCGAACAGGTCGATGACGGTCGCCTGGTCGACGCCGAAGAGGTAGATGTTCGCGAGCAGGAAGTACATCAGCAGCACGCCGACGGTCCAGAACAGCTTCGTCCGGAAGTGGACGTGGCCCTTCGGCTGGGCGACCGCCGGCATCCGGCTCGTGATCGGCTTCAGCCCGTAGAGCCGCGACTTCGGGCCGTCGTAGGAGAGGCCGAGGTAGACGAGGCCCATGATGACGAACATCCCGACGGAGACGATCCCGAGCGCGATGAGCGTCGGCTTGTCCCAGAACCAGACGAGGGCGACGATGACGAAGCCGAGGATCGCGAGGGGAACGGCCCATCGCGGGTCGCGCGGGGTCTCCTCTTCGGCCATCGGGTGCGCGGCCAGCCGGCGGGCGCATTATATAGCTTTGGACAGCGGGCCCGGCCGGCCCCGGCGCGGCGTCCCGCAGGCCTCAAGCCGACCGCGCCGTTCTCCGGGTCGCGAGGGAGCTCGCGCAGGGGTGGTCGATGACGGGGGATTCGCTCGAGGCGGCGCTCGGAGATGCGAAGAAGGCGGCCCAGGACCTCGTGCGCGCGAGCGCGAAGCTCACGCGACGGATGCTCGGCAAGGCCGAGGCGGCCGCCAAGGACCCCCGCGCGTCCGTCCGGCGCGCGACCCGGCGCGCGGCGAAGGAGCTCGAGTCCGCCGCCCGGGAGATCGACCAGATCCTGAAGAAGATCTGAACGGCGCGCGCCGCTACTTCCCGGCGCCCTTCGGGGCCGCGGAGGGAGGCGCAGCGCTGGGCGCGGCTTCGGCCGCGAGGACCGTCACCTTCTCCCGCGCGTGGGACGACGCGTAGCCGACCTTCACCTTCCACGGACGCGCGGTCCGGCCCCCGCCGAGCAGGCGGTCGACCCCGGCCTTCTCGAGGTCGGCGACGAACGTCTCGCCGTCGCGGGCGAGCGCCCCGGCGGCCTCGAGCACCGGGACGAACGCGTCGAGCTGCCCGACGTTGAGCGAGGTCGGCCGCTCGGTCACGGCGTCCGGTCGGACGAAGCCGTGCCGGCCGAAGTGGTCGGGGGCGTAGATGAGCATCGACTTGAACTTGTACTTGTGGAGGCCCGCGTTCCCGCGGCCGCCCTGCTTGCCCGCCCCGCGGCCCGCCTTGATCCCGCGGCCGTGGGTGCGGAGCCCCCGGAACTTCCTGGTACGCGACGGCATCGGCTCCTCCCTACATCATCCTGCGGACGAGGTCGTTGATCGCCCGCCCACGGTAGCCGAGGGCCCCCCCGAGGGCGAACGGCTTCTTGGTCGACCGCCAGCCGCCCTTCGGCGGATGGAGACGGAACAGCGGGCGGACGCCGTCGGCCCGCGGGAGCCCGCCCGCGAGGACGGTCTTCGCGAGGGCCGCCGCGTCCGGTCCGTCGGTCGCCGCCGTCGCCTTCGACGCCGGGGCGGCGACCGGGGCGCCGGCCGGGGTCCGGCCCCGGGAGGCGAGCAGGAGACGGACCGTCTCCTCGTCCGCCTCGCCCCAGGTGATGTAGCCCTGGACGCGCATGAGCATCCCGCGGAACGACGGCTCCTCAGGGAGGACCGTCGCGTGGTTCGGCCGCGACAGGTGCAGGAACCTCAGCGTCTCGCCGATCTCGTGCTTCGAGTGGACCGACCCCCGGACGCGCACGACCATCCACGCCATGGAGCCTCAGCGCCTCCCGCCGCCGGCCGGCGGCGGCCCCCGGCCCGGACCCGTGGCCGGGCGACCGCCCGGCCCGCGCCGGGGCGGAGGCCCCCCGCGCCGGCGCCCGCCGCGCATCGGACGCTGCGGCATATCCTCCTTGGGCGGGAGGATCGACGTGCCCGTCGGCCCGCGCACGATCTTGAGGCGAGCCGCGTCCTCGCTCGGGACCTTCAGCTCGGCGAGTCGGACGAGCGCGCCGAACGCCGCCTGGGCGTAGTTCACCGTCGTCTTGGTGTGGCCCTCGGTGAACCCCCAGGCGTCGGTGAAGCCGGCGAACCGCAGGATCGGCTTCGCGACATCGCCGACCGCGAGGCCCACGCCCCGCGGAGCGGGCTTGAACGTGACGTCGACCGAGCCGGCCCGGCCCTCCGCGACGTAGGGCAACGTGTGGGCCCGGCCGCAGCCGCACTCCCAGCTCCCGCAGCCGCGCTGGACCTCGACGACCTCGAGCTTGGCGCGGTCGATCGCCCGGCGGATCGTCGGGCCGACCTCGCGACCCTTCGCCCGGCCGAGGCCGACGAACCCGTCGCCGTTGCCGACGACGACCGTGACGGCGAACTTGAACCGCCGACCGGAGTCGGTCATCCGCTGGACCATGTTCACGTCGAGGACCTCGTCGTGCAGGCCGGGCAACAGCTTGTCGACGATCTGCGCCTCGCGCAGCGGTAGGCCCGTCGCCAGCGCCTGGCTCATCGTCGAGATCTCGCCGGAGGCGACCCGGCGGCCGAGCTCGGTCCGCGGGACCCACGGGGGCGTCGCCGGTCCGGCGGGACCGCCCTCGGGCCCCGGCCGCGCCGACGGTCCATGGACCCCTCCGCTCACGCCGCCACCTCCTTCGCCCCGACGAGCGACGGCAGCTTGAGCTTGTACGCCTCGAGCGGCTCGGGAAGGCGCTTCGGCAGGTGGGCCCCGCCGAGCCGGTCGGGCGACGGGAACTTCTCCCCGCCGTGCGGGATGGCGAGCCCGGCGTCGAGGAGCCCCTTGAGGGCCGCGGCGAGCCGGCCGCCCGAGGTCGGGTGGTGCAGGCCGGCGTCTAGGACCGCTTCCTCCGCCCCGCGGGACTTCGCCCGGAGGCCGGCGAGGTAGCCGGTCAGGTAGGCGGCGGGCGTCGAGGCGAGGCTCGCGGGCGGGAAGGCGATCCGCCCGAGCTCGGAACTGTCGGCGCTCGCGAGGACCCGGTCGCCCTGAGGGTCGAAGTCGACCAGCGCGACCCGGACCCGGCGGCCCGAGCACCGGACGACGGCGCGGGAGCGGCCGGAGGCGAGCAGGCGGAGGCGGACCCGGTAGTCGGTCCGTCCCTCGCGGCGGCGGCGGAAATGGACGCGGTAGCTCGGCCCGGTGCTCATGGCGAGCCCTCCTTCAGGTGGCCGGCGAGGCGGAGGTTCACGAGCAGGTGCGAGCGGCTGCGGAACATCCCGCCCTTCGCCCGCCGGTAGAACTCGCGGTAGACCTTCGGGGGGATCTTCTTCGAGGCGCGCAGCTCGGCGAGGAGGTCGCGCTGGGCCCGGATCCGGCGGATCCAGCGCTCCTTGCGCGGAAGCCGGGAGCTCGGCGTGCCGCGGCGCGAGCCGGGACCGGCGTGACGGCCCTTGGCGAGCTCCGCGGCGCGCCGACGGGCGCGTCCGCGGGAGGTCCCGAGCGACTGCTTGCGCCGAATGACCCCGGCCTTGATCGCCGAGCGGATGTCGGCGCGGGTGACCGAGTCCTCGAGCTCCTCTTGGCTCGCGGGGTCGATCCAGACGCGCCCTTCGCCGCACTTCAGGATCGAGGCGGCGAGACGGCGCTGGTTCGCGAGGTCGGGCATCGGCCTAGCTCTCCTCCCCGGGCTTGACGATCGGGTTGAGGACGCGGATCCCGAGGCGGCGGGCCTCCTCCTCGAGGATCAGGCGGCGGCGCGTGCCGACGGTCCGCGCGATCACGGCGGCGTCCCGGGCCACGTCCAGGCCGTCGAGCTCCTCCCGCGTCCGCACGAGGACCGGGCGGAACCCGGCCGGGGTGAGGCCGCGGACGGCCGCCGGAGAGCGGTAGCCGACGCGGACGATCTTCGAGCGGTAGCCGTAGTGCCGGCGCTGCTTGGACTGCAGGCCCCGCGGGCGACGCCACGACTCGTCCCGGCCGATCCGCCCGTAGCGGTGGGCGGCCTGGCGCACGAAGAGCGGGCGCTTGCGGTCGAGGAGACCGCGGGTCGCCAGCAGGACCTTGAGCTCGGGAGGCAGGGTGGCGCGGCGCGGGGCCTTCGGCCCCTCGTCCGTGGCCTCCTTCTTCTTCGGCTCCGCCGCGGCCGGTGGGGCCGCGGCCTCGGGGGCCGGTTCGGGCGGGCTCGCGCGGCGGCGGCGCTTCGGTGCCGGGGCGGTCGCCGCCTTCGCCTCGACGGCGGTCTCGGGCGCGTCGGCCGGCTCGGGCATCGCTAGCTCGCCTCCTTCAGGTGGGCCCGCTCGACCAGGTAGATCCCGTCCTGGAAGACGCGCGGGTCGTAGTCGCGGATCCGCGTCGTCCGCTCGATCGCGGCGGCGCTCTGGCCGACGTGCTCGATGTCGTAGCCCTCGATCGTGACGAACTCGCCGTCGACCTTCGCGGTCGTCCCGGCGACCAGGCGGGTCGTCCTCGGGTACTTCTCGCCGAGGAAGTTCTCGATCACCAGCTCGTCGCCCTTCACCGAGACCTTCATCGGGAAGTGCGCGGCGACGACCTTGAGGCGCGCCTCGAAGCCCCGACTGAGGCCCTCGGTGAGGTTCTCGAGATGGGCGACCCAGGTCCGCAGGAGGGCGCGGGAGCGCTTGCGGTGGACGGGCAGTCCCAGCTCGAGCGTCAGCTTGCCGCCCCCGCTGCGCAGGTGGAGCACGTCCCCCGGGAACGGCCGGACGACGCGGCCCTTCGGGCCGGTGACGGTCAGCGTGCGGCCGGCGACGTCGACGCTGACGCCCTTCGGCAGGGCGACCTCCGCGTGGCCGGCGTCCTCAGTAGACATAGGCGAGGAGCCGACCTCCGATCTTCATCTCGCGGGCCTCGGCCTGGCCGACGACGCCGCGGTTCGTGGAGAGGACGAGGAGGCCGAAGTCCTGGGCGGGCAGGAACCTCGACTCGAACCGCTCGAGGTCGTCGTACCGGACGGAGAGGCGGGGCTTGACGACCCCGCAGGAGTTGATCCGCCGCGCGAGCGTCACGTCGTACTTCCCGCCGCGGCCGGTCGGGACGAACGCGAACTCCTCGAGGTAGCCGTGGGAGCGGAAGAGCCGGAGGACCTCGCCGATCAGCTTGGAGGTCGGGGCGATCTCGACGCGCGGACGTCCGTCCCGGTCGGCGTGCCGCAGCGCGAGCAGAGCGTCGTTGAGCAGGTCTCGGGTCACGTTCGTTCCCTCCTACTGGTACTTGCGGAAGCCGAGGTCGTAGGCGACCTCGCGGAAGCACTGTCGGCACAGGTGGAGCCCGTAGCGCCGGACGATCCCGCGCTTGCGGTCGCAGCGGAGGCAGCCGTCCTTCCTCCCGAAATGCCGCTTCGGCTTCACCGCTCGTTCCCTCCCCTCACTCGACGATCGTGACGCCGAACTTCTGGCGGAGGAACTCGCGCGTCTCCGCGGCGGTCGAGCGGAGCCGCCGCGGGAGCGGGCGCGGGCGGGTGCGGCGGTCCCGGACGCGGTAGCCGGCGCGGCCGATCTCGACCGCGACGTCCATCCCGTGGATGCCGATCGCCGGGTCGTACTTCATCCCGGCGAAGTCCGTGTAGTCCGCGATCCCGAACGAGAAGTTCCCGTTGCGGTCGATCGACTCGCCGTCCAGCTGGCGGTCGCGGGCGTCGAACGCCCGGCCGAGGAAGTCGACGGCGGCCGGCCCCCGGAGCGTCACCTTCGCCCCGATCGCCTGACCGGCGCGGATCCCGAAGTCGCGGTTGGTGCTGTGGGACCGGGTGGCGATCGGCTTCTGCCCGGTGACCATCTGGAGGACCTTCTGGGCCTTCGTCAGCGGCTCGCCCGACTCGCCGACGCCCGAGTTGACGACCGCCTTCACGACCCGCAGCGCGCGGTGGGGGTTGGCGGCGGCCTGGGGCGCCGCGGCGGCGGGGGGCCGGCTCCCGGCGGGAGCGCTCACCGGTCGACCCCCTCGCCGAGGGTGACCGCCGGCGCCTGGTCCCCGACGACGAAGACGTACTCCTTGATCGTGGAGAACCCCTCCTTGAAGTGGACCAGGTTCGGCTGCGGCGAGTTGCGGACCTCGACGCGCTCGACGCGGCCGAGCTCGCCGACGTGCGAGCCGCCCGCGAGGTAGGCGAGGACCCCCGGCTTGAGCGCGAGGTGCTCGAGGACGTTCTGCTTCGGGAGCTCGATCTTCACCGAGTCGCCGACGCGCCACGGCGTCGTCGCGTCGACCAGGAGGTTCCGCCCGTCATGGAGCGTCACCTCGACCTTGCCGCCGCGGACGGCGTGCTTCGCGCGGACCCGGGCGACCTTGACGGCCGCCTCGGTCGACGGGATCGCGACGAGGACGAGCTTCCCCCGACGGTCGGTGACGAGACGGAAGTGCCGGTCGAGGGGCGCCGCGAGGGAGACCGTGTCCATGAGGCCGATCCCCCGGGCGAGGTCCTGGGCGACCTTCGCGTCGACCTGGACGGCCCCGCTGCGGACGAGGAGCCGGGCCTCGCGGGAGCTCGCGACGACGTGCTGAAGGTCCCTCAGCACGAGGAGGAGCGGGATCGACCGGTCCTGGGCGTGAGGTCCGGGACGCGGCCGCAGGAGCCACTTCGTCCCCTTGCGCGGCACGGTCCAGCTGCGCGGGGCGGCGCGGCGCTTCAGGCGGAACGTCACGGGGCCTCCTTGTGCGCCGGGGCCCGGCGCGCCTTCGGCGGCGGAGCGTCGGCCACCGGGGCCGGCGCGTCGGCCTCCTCGACCGGGGGCGCCGGGCTCGGCGGGGTCGCCTCCGCCGGGGCCGTCGTCGGTTCGGCGGCCGCCTCGCCTTCGGGGAGCTCGCCGCGCTCCTCGGGCGTGACGTCCTCCTCGCGGAGCCGGAGCGCGCGCCGGCGCCACGGGTCGGCGAGGTTGAGCCGCGTGATCACGAGGTGCGCCGTCCGGAGCGCGAGAGGCTTGAGCTTCTCCTCGGCGGTCTTGAGCGTCACGTTGTCGAGGGTCACGGAGTAGTCGCGACGCGAGACGCGGGCGACCCGCTCCTCGCGGCCGGCGAAGCTCCCCTGGAGGACGCGGACGGTGTCGCCCTTGCGGACGGGCACGTTCCGCTTCTGGAACCGACGGCGCAGCTCGCGCGACAGGAGGACGGTCATCCTCCGGCGGCGCTCGGAGGTCGGGGCGGTGTAGAGGGAGCGGCGCTGGCGTCGCGGGGCGTGGGGAGAGGTGCTCGTCATCGGCCCCCTACACGATGATCGACGAGGCGGCCGCGATCCGGGGCCAGCGCTCGGCGGCCTCCTTCGCCACCGGGCCCTTGATCTGCGAGCCCTTGATCTCGCCGGTCTCGGTCGTGATCACCGCCGCGTTGTCCTCGAACTGCAGGCGCGTGCCGTCCGGCCGGCGCATCGGCGAGCGGGCGCGCACGATGACGGCGTGCAGGACCTGCCGCCGCATCTCGGGCGTTCCCTTCTTCACCGAGACGATGACGAGGTCCGCGATCCCGGCGCGGGGGTAGCGCCGGTGGGTGCCGTGCCAGTTCCGGACCGCGATGATCTCGACGACCTTCGCGCCGGTGTTGTCGACGCACTCGAGGCGGGCGCCCTTCGGCAGCCCCCGCCCGCGGCGTCCGGCCAGCCCCTTCATGCCGCCTCCTGCGTCGCCGGAGGCTCCGCCGGGGCGGCCGGGCGGACCGCCTCCTCGCCCTCGACGCGCCGGGCCGCCTCCCCGAGGTCGGCGACGATGCAGAACGCGACGAGCTTGGAGAGCGGCCGGGTCTCGGCGATCTGGACCCGGTGGCCGACCGTGACGTCCAGGCACGGCGGGGCGTGCGCGAGGTAGCGGCGCCGCCGCTTCTCGTACCGCTCGAACTTCGGAACGTAATGCAGCAGCGTCCGCTCGACGACCGCGGTCCGCTGCATCGCCGCCGAGACGACGACCCCCTCGAGGGTCTGGCCGCGGACGGGGAGCCGGCCGTGGAACGGGCAGTGCCGGTCGTCGCACCGCGCCTTCGGGGCCCGGACGTCGAGCCCGATGTCGTGGGCCCGGGGAGCCTTCGGGGTACGTGCGGGTGTCATCGGAACCTCCGAGGACCCCCGGCGAGAAGCCGCTTGGTCCGGTCCTCGGGACGCACGCGAAGGAGGTCGCCTCTTAACGGTAACTCGTGCCCGGCGAGGCCGATCGTCCCGGTGAGCCCGGCCTTCGGCAGGCGGACGAGGGGGCCGTCGCCCGCGGGCCGGACGACGAACGTGCCGAGCGTCTCGTCCACGATCGTCCCGACGACCTCGCGGCCCCGTCCGGTCCCCGCCGGGACCCGCACCGGCGCGCCGATCAGCTCGCCGGCGAGCGCGGTGCGCTCGTCCGGGGAGAGCTCGCGGGGGTCGGGTCGGAGCGCGGCCACCGGATCACCTCGACCCCTCGGCCCTTCGGGCCGGGCCGGAGGCCGATGCGGCGATCGCCCGCTCGTTCAGGACGGTGAGCGCCCGCGCGACATTCGTGCGGAGCGCGCGCATCCGCCCCGGGCTCGGCGGCGCACCGCCCATCGCGGCGACGCCGCGCTCGCGGAGCAGGTCGTTCTCCGTGTCCGCGACCTTGCGCCGGAGGTCGTCATCGGAGAGGCCCCGGAGCTCGCGCATCCTCAGGAGCGTCATGCGGCCTCCGCCACGTCAGGGGCCGACGGCGGGGGCGGCGGGGCCTCGACGATCGCGACCTCGGGCGCCGGGACGGCCGGACGGACGGCCCCCTTGACGACGATCTCGTCCGGGAGCTTCGCGCTCGGACGCATGATCCAGACGTTGACGCCGATGACGCCGGGCTTGAGGCGGGCCTGGTAGAACCCCTTGTCCATCCAGAGATGGACCGCCTCCCCGCAGTACTTGATCGTCCCGGCCTTGAACCGCTCGGTCCGGTGCCGCTCCCCGGTGAGCTTCCCCGACAGGATCACCTGGCAGCCCCGCGCCCCCGCCTCCATGATGCGGCGGACGGTCGAGTGCCCCGCCCGGCGGAAGTGCCATCCGCGCTCCAGCGTGGAGGCGAGCTTCTCGCTCATCAGCTGGGCGTTGAGGCTCGGCTGCCGCTCCTCCTGGACCTCGATCTGGGGGTTGTCGAGCGCGAAGCGGGCCTGGATGTCCTCGGTGAGGCGCTTGATCAGCTCGCCGCGGTGGCCGATGAGGATCCCCGGCCGCTCGCAGATCAGCGTCACGCGGGTCCCCATCGGGGTCCGGACGATGTCGAGGCCGCCGAAGCCGGCGCGCGCGCTCTCGCGGACGAGGAAGTCCTTGAGGAGGACCCGCCGCATCCGGTCCTGGATCACCTTGCGCTCGCTGCTCATCCCCCGACCTCCCGCTCGGCAAGGACAATCTCGACGTTCGTCGTCTGCTCGTTCCACGGGTCGGCGTGGCCGTGGGCGCGCGGCATGGACGCCTGGCGGATCCGGCCCCGGGCGCTGGAAGCGATCTTGACGTAGAGCCGCTCGGCGTCCAGCCCGTCGTACTCGGCGTTCTCCTCCGCGTTGCGCAGGACGAGCAGGACGGATTTCGCGACCTTCTTCGGGAACCGTCCCGGGCCACTGCCCCGGTGGTGCGCGGTCTCCTGGTTGTAGCGGCGGAACGGGACCGGCCGCTTGAGCGCCACGACGTCCTCGAGGAACGTCTTCGCGCGCTCCACCGCCAGGCCGCGGATGGCGTTGAGGACCTCGTAGGTCTTCTTCGGGGAGATCGGCAGCTCGATCCCGCGCGCGCGGGCGACGCTCACCCCCGATTCCGCCTGATAGGTGTAGCCTCGCATCGATGACCGACCTCCTACTTCAGCGGCATGAACTTCGACGAGCGCGTCGCGCCGACGCCGGGACCGGAGTGCTTCTCGAAGCGCCGGGTCAGGGCGAACTCGCCGTAGTAGTGCCCGACCATCTCCGGGCGGACCTCGAGCTCCTTGAACTCCTTGCCGTTGTGGACGGCGACCTTGCGCCCGACGTGGGCCGGCAGGACCAGGGCGTCCCGGCAGTGGGTCCGCACGGTCTTCTCCGGCGGCGTCGAGCTCATCCGCTCGAAGAACCGGCTCGTCTCGTCGTTGAACCCGCGGCGGATCGACCGTCGCGCACGGGACCCGAGGACGCGGGCGAGCTCCTCGAGGCTGAGCGCCTTGAGCTCGTCCAGGGTCTTCCCCCGGAAGCTGAACTCGCGCTTGCGGCGGGCCTCGACCTTCTTCGCGCGTCGCGCCTTCGGCACGAGCTTACCTCCTCTTGCCGCGCTGCTTGTGACGCGCGCGCGACTGGGAACGCGAGAACCGACCGACCTTCGCCCCGGGCCACGCCCCGCTCTTCACGGTGCTCGGACGGCCGACGTGCTGATGCGCGCCGCCCCCGAACGGGTGGTTCACGGGGTTCATCGCGACGCCCCGGACCTTGAACGCCGGGCGCGCGAGGGAGCGGACCGAGAGGACCTTCTTGCCCGCCTTGATCACCGGCCGCTCGTGCCGGCCGCTGCCGCCGACCGCGCCGACCTCGGCCCGACAGGTGGAGAGGAACTGCTTGAACGCCCCGCTCGGGAGCTGGACGGTCACCTCCGCCCCGGCGTGCGCGACGACCAACGCGCTGGTCCCCGCTGCGCGGACGAGCCGTCCGCCGTCGAACGGCTTGACCTCGAGGTTCGACACCAGGGTCCCGTCCGGGATCCTCGCGAGCGGGAGGACCGACCCCCGGTCGACCTTCCCCTCGCCGAAGGACACCGAGTCCCCTGTGGCGAGCCCGGCGGGGGCGAGGATCCGGTACCGGGCCCCGTCGGCCGCCGCGAGCGAGGCGACCGGCGCCGTCCGCCCCGGGGCGGGGTCGATGGAGACGACCTTCGCCTCGCCGACGACGTCCTCGCCGGGGAGGTAGATCGCCCCGTGGTGGCGGTGGCTCGGGGACGTGTACGCCCCGGTGCCCGCGCCGCGCCGACGGGAGCCGATCCGCTTTCCCATCAGAACACCCCGGCCCGGCTTCCGATATCCTCGGCCGAGAACTCCTTCGCGAACCGCACCGTAGCGATCTTGCCGGAGAGGACCGTCTTGGTCGTGACCTTCACGACCTTGCACTGGTACGTCGCCTCGACGGCGCGGCGGATCTCGGCGCGGTTCGCCCGGCGGTCGACGACGAACTCGAGCTTGTTCTGCCGCTCCATCTCGTCCATCGACTTCTCGGTGACGTAGGCGTGGAGGATGATCCGGTGGCGCAACGGGACGTCGGTCACGGCGCCGCCTCCCCCAGGCGGGCCCGGAGGGATTCGACGGCGGCCTTGGAGAAGATCGTCAGGCGCCCGGCGACGCCGCCGGGGGCGAGGTCCTCGGTCGAGAGCCGTCCGACCGGCACGACGTCGACCCCGGCGAGGTTGCGGAAGCCGACCGCCTTCCCCGGGAAGCTCGTCACGACCAACAGGCTGCGCGGCGTCCGGCGCACGCGCCCGCGGCGGCGCGCCCGCCCGGAACCGTGCAGGTGCGTGCCGTCCTGGGCCCGGCGGACGTCCGGCCAGAGCTTGAGGTGCTCGAGGATCTCCCGGGCCCCCTTCGCGGTCCGCAGCTCCTCGACGGGGTCGTCCAGGACGTACGGCAGGGCGGCGCCGTGCGGGAGCAGGTGGCCCCGTTCCGCCGCGAGCTTCGGCTCCCGGGTCGCGGCGAGCGCCGAGGCGAACGCGAGCCTCCGCTCGGACCGGTTGACCTTCTTCCCCCAGATCCGCTCGGTCGTCGGCGGATGGGCGGGACGCCCTCCGACCGTGTTGGGCGCCTGGGCGCCGCGCATCGACCCCATCAGCCTGGGGGTCCTCGCGACGCCCCGGCCCTTTCCCGACCACTCGACCGAATGGCGGTTGCCGGCGGTCGGCGAGGTCGCGTGGGGCTGGATGCGGTGGGACTGGGCCGCGACGACGGCCCGCCGGATCAGGTCCGGACGGACGGGGAGGGAGAAGGCGAGCGGGAGGGCGACGGTCGCGCGGGGCTTGCCGTCCATCCCGAGCAGGTGCGCCCGGTGATGGGACGTGGCGGGGTCGACCGGCGGCGCCTCCGCCGGAGCGCGCTCCGGCGTCATCCGCCCTGCTTCGACCGCGTGCTGAGGTAGCGGAGGTCGACCTTCTCGACGGTGGCGACGCGGCTCCGCATCGGGGCCCGGAACCGCAACAGGCGCTTCGCGGGGCCGGGGATCGAGCCGTGGAGGACGACGCAGGCGCTGCGGACCTCCCCGTAGTGGGGGAAGCCGCCGGCCGGGGTGATCGGGTCGGCCTTCGGGTCGCGGACGACCTTCAGCACCCGGAGGTTGAACTGGGTGCGTCGGTGGTACCCTTGCTGGCCGGCCTGCGGGATGCGGTAGGTGACGAAGCTCGGGTTGTGCGGGCCGAGCGTCCCGATCATGCGGCGGTGCTTCGAGTTCTTGCGCGGCTGGAGCTTGACCCCCCAGCGCTGGATGTGGCCCTGGAAGCCGAACCCTTTCGTGACGCCGATGACGTCCACGAACTCGCCTTCCTTCGCGACCTTGTCGATCGAGAGCTCCTGGCCGAGCTGCTGGACGGCGAACGCGCGGCGTTCGTCGAACTTGTCGCCGGAGACCCGCAGCTCGAAGAGGGTCGGCGTCTTCGACGGCACGCCGCTCACGAGGTCCGGCTGGGTCCGGGCGACCAGGCGGACCTCGTCCGCTCCGGTCGACGTGAAGCGGCTCAGGGCGTCCGTCGCGGACGCCGGGTGCGGAGGGATCCTCCGGGCGAGCGTCGGCGCCCCGTCGTTGGCCCAGACCTCGCCGACGACGCGCATGCCGTACGGGCTGCGGGCGTAGAGGCGGGCCGCGACGACCTTGAGCGGCGGGACCTCGACGACGGTCACGGGGACCGCGAGCTCCTGGCCGGCGGTCGTCGACCGCTTGCGGTAGTCGACGAGGAACGCGTGGGTCATCCCGACCTTGAAGCCGGCGAAGCCCTCGATCGCCGGCGTCTTCGGTCCGGGAGGCCAGGAGCGGATGCGGGGCAGGGGACGCGCCGAACGGACGCGGGGCGAGTACGCCAGCGAGCCGCGCCTCGGTCGGTGACGTCGTGCCATAGGTCGATGGGGGTCCCCCCCTTCGGTGGGGACGGGGGAGAAAGGTGCTGTATATAACGACCCGGAGGAAAACGGCGGTTTTCCGAGAGGGAACCGCGCCGGGGCCGCTCGCCGAGCGTCGCCGGCCCGAACGCGCGCGTAGAGAGCCGGCCGCGCCCGCCCGTCCTGCCTAGACCAGGCCGAGCTCGCGTCCGGCCTTCGCGAAGGCGTCGATCGCGACCGCGAGCTGTTCGTCGGTGAGGGCGGCGTTCATGATCGTGCGGATGCGGGCCTTGTCGCGCGCGACCATCGGGAAGACGATCGGGAGCGCGAAGACCCCGAGCTCGAACAGCCGCTGGCTCAGCCGCTTCGCCTTGGCGCTGTCGCCGACGATGACCGGGACGATCGGGGTCGCGCTCGTCCCGAGGTCGAACCCGTGATCGCGCATCGCCTTCTGGAAGCGGCGCGTGAGCGCCCACAGGCGCTCCACGTGCTCCGGTTCGCTCTCCAGCACGTCGATCGCGGCGGTGCACGCCGCCGCGACCGCCGGCGGGTGCGAGCCGCTGAGCAGCCAGGTCCTCGACTTGTTGAACGCGAACCGGACGAGGTCCTCCGAGCCGGAGATGTGGCCCCCGACGACGCCGAACGCCTTCGAGAACGTCCCCATCTCGACGTGGACGAGCTCGCGCGAGAGGCCGAAGTGCGAGACGATCCCCCGCCCGCCCCGGCCGAGGACCCCCTCGCCGTGGGCGTCGTCGACGTAGAGCATCGCCCCGTGCTCGGCGGCGAGCGGGGCGATCCGGTCGAGCGGGGCGATGTCGCCGTCCATCGAGAACACCCCGTCGGTGATCACGAGGACCCGCCGGTACGTCGGACGGTGCCGCTCCGCCTCCGCCAGGACCCGGGCCAGGTCGTCCGGGTCCGCGTGCCGGTAGACCGCGCGCTCGGCGCGGGCGAGCCGGACGCCGTCGATGATGCTCCCATGGTTCAGCTCGTCGCTGACGATCAGGTCGCCCTCGCCGACGAGCTGGGGGATCAGCCCCGCGTTCGTCGCGAAGCCGGTCTGGTAGACGAGCGACGCCTCGGCCTCCTTGAAGCGGGCGAGCCGTCGCTCGAGCTCGACGTGGAGGTCCATCGTCCCGGCGATGGAGCGCACCGAGCCCGACCCCGCGCCGTGGGTCCGGACGGCCTCGATCGCCGCGGCCTTGAGCTTGGGGTGGTTGGAGAGGCCGAGATAGTTGTTCGAGCAGAGCATCAGGACGTGGCGGCCGTCGATGGTGCACGACGGGACGCTGGGGCCGGAGAGGACCCGCAGCTTCCAGTCCAGGTCGGCCGCGACGAGCTGGCGGTACTCCTCGCCCAGGAACGCCGTCGGCGAGCGCGGAGCGGTCACCACCTCGCCTCCAGGGAGACCTTGGCGGCCTGGTTCGACTGGATGAGCTCCATCGCACGTCCGACCTCGGGGATCGGGACGCGGTGGGTGATGATCTCGCGCACCTTCTCGCGGAACGCGGGCCGCGCGAGGAGGCTCTTCACCTGGTACCAGGTCTCGAACATCCGACGGCCGAAGATCCCGTGGACCTGGGCGGCCTTCAGCACGATCGCGGTGTCGAGGTCGAGCGTCGCCGGGCCGTCGAAGAGGCCCAGCAGGGAGACCCGCCCGCCCGGGGTGAGCGCGTCGAAGACGAGGGAGAGCGAGGCCGGGTGCCCGCTCATCTCGAGCGCGACATCGACCCCACGGCCCCCGCTCGCCTCGCGCACGCGCTCGACGATCTGGCGACCTTCGACGGTAGGGTCGAGGACGGCGTCGGCGCCCATCTTGCGCGCGAGGCCGGCGCGCAGCGGGTTCACCTCCGTCGCGACGACCGTTTCCGCGCCGAACGTCTTCGCCGCCGCGATCGCCATCAGCCCGATCGGGCCGCAGCCGGTGATCAGCACGCGCTTACCGGCGACGTCCTCGTCGGTCTGTTCCGGAAGCAGGGAGTGCACCGCATTGCCCAGCGGCTCCTGGACGGAGGCGATCTCCGGCTCGAGCGTCGGGTCGTTCTTCCACGCGTTGAGCTCGGGAAGGACCGCGAACTCCGCGAAGACGCCATCGTGGTCGACGCCGAGCACCTCGACGTTCTCGCAGATGTGCATTCGACCGGTCCGGCACTGGTAGCAGGTCCCGTCGACGATATGGGTCTCGGCCGAGACGTGGTCGCCGACCGTGAGGCTCTTCACCGCCCGTCCGACCTCGACGACCTCCCCGCTCAGCTCGTGGCCCAGGACGAGCGGGATCTTGCGGACGCGCGCCTCCGCCCAGGGGTTCCAGACCCAGAGGTGGACGTCCGTTCCGCAGACCGACGAGGCGCGGACCCGGACGAGGACCTGGTCCTCCCGGGGCCGCGGGGTGGGGACGGTCGTGACGTCCCCCCCGGGGGCCCGCTTCGTCTTCACGACGGCCTGCACAGAACTCGGCCGTCAACCCGGGGCCGGCGTTTAACGGTTGGCGCGAGCGCACGTCCAGCCGGGCTCACGACCCTCTCAAAAGGCTCGACCGGTTACCCTTCGTCCATCGCGTGCGTAAATACCGGCGCCGGCATGGTCGAGGTAGGATGCCGGACGAGACCGAGCCGGGCCCTCGGGCCGACCGGAGCTCGGGCCCCCCGCACCTGTGGACGGTCGCGGAGGCGAACGGCCGTCTGGAGGCGCTCCGGGAGATCCTCCCCCGCCTGAAGGCGTGGGCGAGCCGGCTCGGCGAGGTCCATGCCGAGCTGGGACGATTGTCGAGCTTCTGGGGCGACGAGCTCGCGGCGAGGGACCATCCGGACCATGGGCTCAGCGGGCGGCTCGAGGCGGAGTGGCGGAACCTCACGAAGCGCCTGGACGAATCGGTCGGGGCGCTCCGCGCCGAAGGGATCGAGGTGAAGCAGCTGGAGAGCGGTCTGGTCGACTTCTACGCCCTCGTCGACGGGGAGCTCGCGTTCCTCTGCTGGCGGCTGGACGAGCCCGCGGTCGCGTTCTACCACTCGCTCCAAGGAGGGTTCGCGGGCCGCCGGCCGCTCCCGTCCCCCCACCGCACCGTCCCGACCGACGCGCGGGGCCCCCGCTGAGCTTCCCCCTCGGGGCCCGACCGGGCCCCTAAGGGGGATCCGTCGTCCGACCCTGGACCGCGACCTGGTAGGTGGCGAACACGAGGGCGAACGCCCCGGCCCCCCCGACCACCCCGGCGACGACCGTGACGGCAGGGAACGCGCTGCCCATCGACAGCACGACCAGGACCGCGGGTACCGCGACCGCCGCCCCACCCCCGATCACCCCGCTGACCCCGCCGGCCGGACGGCGGATCGCGACGGCGGCGACGCCGGCGACGACCGCGGCCCCGCCGAGGAGCACGGCGGCCCCGCCGACGTAGGCGAGGAGCGTCTCGAGGTCGCCGAACGGCGAGAGGACGTCGGCGGTGGTGTTGTTGAGCCCTCCCCGTTCGAGGGTGACGTCGAGGCCGGTCAGCTGGGTCGAGTACGACCCGGAGGCGAACGTGTAGACGTTGGTCGGGCCGTCGCCGTGCGCGGTCACGTTGAGCTCGATCCCCCCGGCGGGCACCCCGGCGAAGCGGAACGTCCCGTTGGCCGTGGTGTTGTAGTACCGGACCGACCGGTTGTCGTCGGTGTAGAGGACGACGTGCGCTGCCGGCATCGGGACCCGAGCACCCCCCCCGAGGTCCTGGTAGACCGTCCCGGAGACGACGTACTGCGCCGGCTGCGCCGCGACGACCCCGTCGTACGCGAGCAGCCCGCTCGAGACCGCCGCCAGGACGGCGGCGACGGCGAGCGCGATCGACGCGACGCTGGTCGTACGCCAGCGCGGCCGCCGCGGGGGCGAGAGCTGGGGGTAAAGCCCCGGGATGACCTCCCAGGAGTACAGCGGCGGAAGGTCGCGGGGAACGACGACCGGTACCGGAACATGGCAGTTCGGGCACGGGAACCACTGCGTCGGAGGCGCCGGGGCGAGGACGGCCCGGAGCGCCGTCCCGCAGGACGGGCACCGCATCGTGACCGTCGGGGAGGCCATCGCCGAGCCCCGACCCGGTCCGGGGTCATAGCGTTACGTCGGGCGCTCGGCAAGACCCACCCGCGCGTCGCCGCGGTGGACGACGGCGCCTTCGACCGGGGCGACCGGTACGCGCCGATCGCGGCGGTCGTCGTCTCGGTGCCCGAGCATCTCGAGACGGCCCGCGTCGGTCGGGTCCGGGTCGACGGGACGGACGGCACGGCGCGGGTGATCGCGCTCCTCCGCTCCCTGGGCCCGTTCGACGGCATCCGCGCCGTCCTCCTCGATGGCGCGGTGGTCGGAGGCTTCAACGTCCTCGACCTGGACGCGATCCACCGGGCGAGCGGGGTCCCGGTCGTCGCGGTGACCCGACGTCCGCCGGATTTCCCCAGGATCGCCCGCGCGCTGCGCCGATGGTTCCCGAGGTCGGCCGAGCGCCGCCTCGCGCTGCTCCGCCGCCACCGCCTCCGGCGCGTCCCGACCGGGGGAGCGCCGATCCTCGCCGGGGCGAGCGGGTGCTCGGCCACCGACGCCGCCTGGTTGATCCGGCGCACCACGGTGCGGGGGTACTGGCCGGAACCGTTGAGGCTCGCCCACGTGATCGCGTCCGCGCGACGCGGGGCCGACGCGCGAATCGGCCCTCCCGCGGCCGGGCGGACGACCGGACGGAAGAGCGGGTCCCGCCGCTAATCGAGAGGTGGGTGGTACGCCGTGGTCGCGAGCCCGGGGACCTCGCCTCCGGTCCAAGGGGACCGGGGCCAACCCCGCCCGGGGCCCGCCGCGAGACGGATCGCCATCCGAGAGAGGCTGGAGATCCAGACGGTCCGCTCGACCTCCGGGACCGGGACCTCGCGCACCTCGGCGATCTCGGGAGGGCGCGCCGACACCTCGCCCGCAACGTACTCCACCAGGAACGCGAGGTAGAGGTCGCTCTCCTCTGGCCCGACGACCTTGTGGCGGGCGAGCAGGAGCGGCCCGACCCGCGTGGTGACCCCGGTCTCCTCCTCGAACTCCCGTACCAGCGCGACCTCCGGGGCCTCGCCGCGTTCGACGTACCCGCTGGGGATCGTGAACCGCTGTCGGTAGACGGCGCGGTTGACGAGCGCCCGCCCGTCCCGGAGGAGGACCCCTCCGACCCCCACCCTCGTATGCGGGGCGGGAAGCTCCCACGCAGGGCTCGCCGTCACCGTCGCTCTCCCAGACCGGGGTCACGGGCCCGCAGCGGGGCTGGGCGACGAGCGCCGCCGACCGGCACCGTCCTCGGCGTTCTCCTCGACATCGGCGAGCGGCACCGAGCCGCGGGAGGAGCTTAGCCGCTTCCTTCGCGCGGCGGTGGTATCTCGAGCCGGGCGCCGTCAGGGATATTTCACCGGTCCCCGGTCGGCCGCCGTGATGCCTCCCGTTCGCGACGGGCCTCACGGCCTGACGATCCGCCGCCTCCGCGAGGACGACTGGCGGGCGTTCCGAGGGCTGCGCCTCCGAGCGCTCCGGTCCGACCCGATGGCGTTCGGGTCGACCTACGACAAGGAGGCGCAGTTCCCGGACGAGCGGTGGAAGGCATGGGCCCGTCAGGGAGCCGCTCCGGTCGGCTCGGCGACGTGGGTCGCCGTCCGTGCGGACGGAGGCTTTGCGGGGATGGTGGTGGCGGTCGAGCGCGACGGCCAGCTGCACCTGTTCTCGATGTGGGTCGAGCCGTCGGTGCGGGCGAGGGGGATCGGCAGCCGACTCCTCGACGCCGCCCTGACCTGGGCTGGGACGCTGCCGGGTCGCCCACCGGTCCGGCTCGAGGTCAACCCGCGCCAGGAGCCGGCGGTACGGTTGTACGTCTCCCGCGGGTTCCGCTTCACCGGGACCGTGCGCCCGCTAGAGCACACCCCGGGGGAGACGGTCCACGAGATGGAGCTCGCCTCCGGGGAGGGGACGCCCACCGGTCCCGAGGCCGGCGAGCCGGCTCCACGGCAGACCCGTGTCGGGCCTGTCGGTCGCCGAGCGGGGCCAGGGGACTGAGCACGATGCCGTTGCGGCCGGTGACCTCCCTGGCTCACGAGGCCCTGCTCCGTGAGTGCCGGGCCGAGCTCGCGGGCCTGCCTACGTCCTCCGCGTTCTGGAGCCCCGGTCGCTTGGAGGTCGAGGTCGAGACCGGGAGGACCCATCTCGACGCCTGGCGACCGCCCGTCGGTGAGGAGCTCGCGGTCGTGGCGTGGCGGCACCTCGACCCGCTCCGCTCGAGGGTCGTGTCGTGCTGGACCGCTCCCGGACACCGGTCCGACGAGGTCTTGGACGAGCTGTTCGGGGAGCTGACCGAGCCGGACCGCGTGCCGCAATGCGTCGTCCTGCCGGATCACTACGTCGGGGTCCCCGCCGAGACGCTCGCACGCCTCCTCCGCCCCCGAGGGTTCCGCCACGTCCGACGGGTCCGATTGAGGGCGGCCCTCGCGGGGTTCCCGCTCGCGCCCCCGCCGACGGGCGTGGTCCTCCGCGAGGCGCGCCGCACGGACCGCGACCGGCTCCTCGAGCTGTTCCGACGGGCGTACGGCCTCGACGCGGACACGCTCTTCGGCGGAGAGATCGACCCGGAACGCGACGCCCGCGAGTACCTGGACGAGGAGATCTTCGGCCGACCGTCGTGGGACCCCGGCTCATCGTTCGTCGCCGTCGCGGGCGAACGTGCCGTAGGCTCGGTCCTGACGCAGCGTACCGACACCGGCCCGCTCGTCGCGGACCTGATGGTCGACCCCGACCGCCGGCGAGGGGGGATCGGTTCGGCGCTGCTCTCCTCCTGCGCCCGGGCGTTGCTCGCCGGGGGCGAGACCGACCTCGAGCTCACGGTCACGCTGAGCAACCCGAACCGGGCGTACGCCTTCTACGTACGGCGAGGGTTCCGGCTCCTCGACGCCCCCGGTCGACGGCCGCCCGGGCTCTGGGTACGCCTCAGCTTCCTCGAGGAGCGGGGGGTCCGTCTCCTGTCGGAGGCCGAGACCCCCGACCCCGGACCGGACCTCTGACGGACCGCGGGCGCCGCGCGCCCCGCTCCGCGGTCGGGGGCCGGATCGGCCCAGCGCCACGAGGACGTGGGGTGGTCCGAAGTATTGTAAGGGGCCGCGCCTTCGTAACCACGAGATGGCCCTCTTCCGTCCGGTAATGATCCGAGGGCTCGCCCGCTCCGCCCGGCGGCTCGGCGGTCGGAAGGCGCCGATGATCGCCGGCCACAAGCTGCTCTACCGGTGCAACCTCGAATGCGGGATGTGCCCGTTCTGGCGCCGGGAGGACGAGGCGCTGCTCGGCCTCCCGGACGAGATCCGGCTGATGGACTCCCTGGCGGAGGCCGGCGTCTCGTTCATGGGGTTCGAGGGGGGCGAACCGCTCCTCCGCAAGGACCTTCCGGCGATCCTGCGCGAATCCCACGAGCGGTTCCACACGTCGCTCGTCAGCAACGGCTGGCTGCTCAAGGGCCGCCTGGACGATCTCCGGCCCTACCTGGACCACCTGTTCGTCTCGCTCGACGGGATCGGCCCGACGCACGACCTCCTGCGCGGGATCCCCGGCTCGTTCGACCGAGCGGTCGAGGGGATCACCGTGGCCCGGCGGCACCTCCCCACGTCCATC
>DASPQN010000036.1:0-13149 GCA_035624925.1 Thermoplasmata archaeon | reverse complement strand
CGGACCGCTCCGGGCTACGGCCCCTCGAAGGAGCACTTCGGGCAGCGGTACATCACGCTCTGGTCGCGGCACCGGGCGCATCGGCCGATCGCCGTCTCGCCGCAGCTCGGGCAGGGGAACTGGGTCGCTCCGGACCCGCGGAGGCTGCGGCCGCAGCTGGTGCACTTGAGCTCCGCCGGCATGCTCAGCATCGTCGACCGTCCTCCGAATCCTACGGCGGGCCGCTCAGCGCTTCGCCGAGCCCCGCCGGCGCGCGGCGACCCGGGTGGCATATATAAAGAGCACGCCGAAGAACGCGACGATCCCGGTGACGTACCAGACCGTGTAGTTCGGCGCGGCGCCGGCGACGTAGAACGTCGTCGACTGGACGGTCTGCCCGTTGGCGAACGTCACGAGGCCGTGCTCGTCGGCGACGGAGAGGGTGAACGTATGGTTGCCGCTCGGGAGGCCGCCGGACGGGTAGCGATAGACGATCCCGTACGACTCGTTGGGCGAGAGCTTCGGGACGGCGACGGTCCCGACGACCTTCCCGTCCAGGGCGACCGTGACGTTGAACGGAAGGATCGCGACGTTCGCGCTGGCGCTGACCGTCGCCCGGAGCGTGTACGGGACGACGAGGCGGAACGTCGTCGAGAAGTTCGCCGTCTTGTTCGACGGGCCGACGGTGCTCGTCACCTTGACGGTGAGCGTCAGGCTCTCGAGGACCGGCCCGGTCGTCACGAGCAGCTTCACGGGCAGCGTCGTCGAGTTCGTGATCGTCCCGTTCGACGGCTTGACCGAGTCGCCCGTCGTGTTCGCCCCGGTGAGGTTCGCGGTCCAGTTGATCGTCCCGAGGAACTGACCGGAGATCACCGCGGGTCCACCGGTCGCGTTGAGGTAGAACGTCCCGTTCGAGCTGGTGGGGAGGAGCGACGGGCCGCTCACGTTCCCGGTGATGGGCGTCGTCCCGGATCCCGCGGACGGGCCGGCGGCGGCCCCCGCTGGCGGGGCCAACGGGACGAGGGCGAGGAGCGAGGCGACCACCGCGAGCGTCAGGACGAGCGGTGCGGCCCTCATCGGCGGGTCCACCTCCGCGTCCTCCACCACCGGTACGTCAGCACGCCGACCACGAGGGCGATCGTGGGGACGAACGCGAGGAGGGGAGCGAGCCAGGACGGGATCGACGGCGGAACGCCCCCGACGTTCGGCCCGGTGACGTCGAAGGTGCCGGGGAGCGTCCGGACGAGGGGCCGGGGGAGCGGGAGGACGGCGCTCGACGCGAGGGTGCTGCTCGCGTTGACGACGCTCGCCTCGACCGTCACCGAGCCCGGCGGGACGGCGACGGCCGACGTCGTGCTCAGGTTGACCTCGACGGAGCTGTTCTCCCCCGCGGAGAGGTTGACGAGGCCGTTCGCGAGCGTCGCGTTCTGGAAGACCCAGCCGGTCGTCCAGCCGTAGGAGGCGAGCCGCGGAGCGTCCACGACGGTGAGCCGGACCGTCTCCGCGGTGTTGCCCGTGTTGCGCACGTAGAACGGCACCAACGCCCGGTCGGTCCCGACCTGCGGAGGCGAGCCGGCGCTGGAGCCGATCGTGACGCCGAAGTAGCCCAGGACGATGACCGCGGGCGAGGGGGTCACCCGGCCCGCCTCGGAACCGTTCGGGAGGTCGAACGCGATCGTCACCGGTACATGGTCGACCGTCGTCCCGGGTGGGACCGTGATCCGCACCTCGCCCGGAGCGCTCGCCCCGGGGGCGAGGGTGAGGTTGGAGAACGAGAAGTTGAACGACCAGTCGGCGGGGGAGCCGACCGGGTGGACCGTCACCGGCACGTTGCCGGACGCGCGGACGGTGAACGCGAACGTCGCCTGGCCCCCCGCCGCGACGGTCGCGCTGGCCGGGCCGGCCACGGCCGCCGTGACGTTCGCCGCGACCGGGACGGCGAGGGCGAGGTCGTCGACGACGTTACCGGTCGATACCTCGAGCGTCGTGGCCGCGACCGCCGTGCCCGGGACCCCGTGGAGCGTCCCGCTGGCGTTCGCTCGGACCGTGTAGCTCCCGAGCGGGAGGGCGACGTTGACGGTCGAGCCGACGCTCTGGCCGGGGAACGTCACGCGGTCGCCGAACGCGTCCCGCACCGTGACGTTGACCGAGCCGACCGTCGTGCCGGTCGAGTTGGCGAGCGAGAGGCGGAGCGCCGCGTTCCAGGTCGCCTGGAGCCCGATCGAGACGTTCAGGCGGGCCGCCGGCAGCGCGAGCAGCTGGCCGAACCCGGCGAGGTACGGCGCCCCGCTGGACGCGGCGTAGCCGAAGTAGGCGCCGGGCGCCACCGTCGCCGAGAACGTGCCGTTCGTCGCCGGGACGAGGGTGACGTTCGTCGACGGGTACGGTCCGACGAGACGGAGGGTCCCGGGGACCGGGACCGAGCTGCCCGTCGCGACCAGGCTGCCGCGGAGCGAGACCGCGACCGGGGCGCCGGTCATCGGGACCGAGCAGGCGGTCGAGGAGGGCGTGAACGTGCACGTCGCGTTGCTGCCCGTCGTCCAGCCGGTGAAGTACGTGCCGTTCGGACCGGAGGTCGACGCGGTCAGGTTCGCGTAGACGCGGTACGCGCCGGGCGGTAGGTTCGCGGTGAACGTGCCGTCGACCGCCAGCTCGCGCAGGACGAGCCCGCCCGCGGCGACGAGGGTGACCGTCCCGTTGACCGGAACGGTGGTGCCGGAGCGCTTCGCGAGGGTGACGGTCGCGTTGACCCCGACCTCGCTGAGCACGAGCTTCGGCCGGGTCGTCCCATTCGCCAGCACCGCCACCCGGCTGACGTTGACGTAGCGGAGCCCTCCGAACGTGGCGGTGACCGTCGCGGTGTAGTTCGCGGGCGTGGCGCGGAACGACTTGGTGAAGTTCGTCCCGTTCACCGTGACGTTGAGGATCGGGGAGACGAGCGCGACGGTGACGTTCGCGACCTTGAGGCCGGCCGGGACCGCGAGCTTACCGGAGGCGTTGATCTCCGGCACGACGATGAGCGTGAGGTTCGAGGTCGTCGCCCCGAGGGGGATCGTCGTCGAGAGCACCGAGCTCGGCAGGTAGACCGTGGCCCCCTTCGCGATGACCGCCTTCGCTCCGACGCCGTAGACGCCGGGCGGGAGCGGGAACGCGAACGACCCGGGACCGGTGACGGTCAGGTTCCGCCCGCCGAGGCTCTCGGCGCTGATGTTGACCGTCACGTTCGTTCCGGACGGGAGGCCGACCACGTGGAGGGTGACCGCGACGGGGCGGACCTGGAGGCCGAACTGGCCCAGACCCCCGAGCGCGCTCGGGGAGAGGCCGCACGTCGTGTTCGGCGCAAAGCCGACCGCGCTCGCGCTGAGGCAGTAGCCGCCGGCGCTCACGGCGGAGCTCGCGGGGACGTAGAAGGCGACCGAGCCGTCCGCCGTCGCGACGGCCCGGACGGTCGGGCCCCCCTGCGCCGTGGAGAGGACGACGCTGGCGTTCGGCGCCGGGTAGAGCTTCCCGCCGGCGAGCGGGGTCCCGACCGTGAACCGCGCGATGACCGAGGGCCCGACCGGTAGCGGGAAGGTCTCGGGCCCGCTGACGTTCGCGGCGAGGAGGCCGACCTGCGACGCGGAGCCGCCCGACGTGGCGCCGTTGAGCCCCAGGAACGTGTACGCGCCGCTCGGGAGCTCGAGGACGGTCGAGCCGTTCTTCGCCCCCCAAGCGACCGCCTGGGTGGCGTTCGGCCCGTACGCGACCACGGCCGTCTGATTGGAGCTCGACGACGCGGTCGCGACCGTGACCGTCACCGGTCGCGCCGGGGTGAGGCTGAGGATCAGCGCCCGGGTCGCTCCCGGCCCGGTGACGTTGACCGTGGAGATCGCGGTGTAGAGCCGACCCGCCAGCCGGCCCAGCGCGGTCACCGAATAGAGGCCGAGGGGCAGGCTGGCGGCGGCGATGCCCTGGGGGTTCGAGGTCGCGAGGGTCGCGTTGGTGGACGCGGCGAGGACCGAGCCGATGGCCGAGGCCGTCCGGTTCGCGAACGACACCTGCGCGGTGAACGTCACGGTGGCGTTGGGCAGCACGACGCCGGCCGCCTGGACCTCGACCTCGACGGTCCCGCGCGGGGCGATCGTCAGGTTCGCGGACGCCGTGCTGCCGGCCGAGGCGAGGGCGACCGCCACCCGATTGCTGGTGAGGGTCGGCGACGTCCCGGTCGCCGAGACCGTGTACGACCCCGGGGCGACGCCGGGGATGCTGTACGCGCCGGAGACGGAGCTCGAGACCGTCGCATAGACGCCGCTCGCGTTGGCGAGGGTGACGGTCGCTCCACCGTACGGGAGACCGGCCGCCGTGCGGACCGACCCGCTGACCGTGCCCGGCGAGAGGCCGAGGGAGAGGTTCACGCTCCCGCCGGACGAGACGTTCGTCGCGTTCTCCTTGAACGTCATGCCGCCGACGCCGACGCTCACGTTGTACGTCCCGGGCGGGACGTTGTGCAAGAGGAAGGTGCCGCTCGGGTCGGTCGTCGCGGAGGCGGCCGTGACGCCCAGGGCCGAGGTCAGGACGACCTTCGCCCCGTCGGCGACGCGGTCGGAGGACGGGTTGAACGTCTTGTTGCCCGCCACGTTCCAGTAGACCTCGCCCGCGACGGTCGCGTTCTGGACCGGGAACGTCCGTACCACCGACGGCGCGCTCGTGTCGTACGCTACCGCCGGGGCGACCGGGATCTTAATCGACGAGATCAGGTTCGCGTCCGACTGGTTCAGCGCGTCGAACGACCCGTAGGTGATGTTCAGCGTGTCGTTGCCCGGGGGCAGGACCACGGTGAACGAGCCGTTCGCGTTCGTGATGCCCGTCATGTGGGGGATGCCCCAGCCGTCGTAGACGGTGACGCGCACGCCCGAGACCGGGGTCCCGCTCGGGAGCACCACCGTGCCGAGAAGGGTCTCGCCCGGGTAGTACGCCAGGATCGATTCGCCGCCCTGGAAGTACTGCACGGCGGAGAGGTTGTCGCTGCCGTTGGTCGCGTTGGCGACGGCGATCGCGTTCGGGCGGTTCGTCGCGCTGAAGCACGACGACCCGGGGGTCGCGTTCGCCACCCCGGGGCAGACGTAGGCGGTCTGGTACTGGACCGCGAAGTGCTGGAGCATCCAGCCGGGCTCGATCCGGTCCGACGCGGCCGCCCCGTTGAGTCCGGGGATCCCGCCGCTCAGCCCGACCTGCGTGCCGTTGTAGCCGATGTAGGTCCGGTAGAGCATGGTGTTGTAGAACGGGCTCGACCAGTTGATGTTGTACTGGACCGCCGTCACCCCGGCGGGGAGCTGGCCCAGCGGGTAGGTCTGCCCGTCCGAGCCGAGGATCGTGACGTTGTAGAACGTCGTCGGGACCCCCGTGGAGCTGATCACGCGGCCCGTGAGGTCGGCGGGCGCGTAGAAGATCCCGGTGTTGGAGCCCGTGAACGGGAAGAGCCGGCTGTCGGTCATCGCGTAGCGGATCGACCAGCCGGTGTACGCCTCCACGTCGTCGTAGACCCGCGCGACCCCGGAGAGCGGGAGGTGGCCGGCGAGGTAGTACGACGTGGCGAGGTACATCGCGTTGTCGTCGGTGATCGTCGCCGGGTTGACGGGAAGGTACGTCTGGGGGTTGTGGACCACCAGCGTGTAGTCGGCCGCCTCGTTGTCGAGGTAGTTGTGGAGCGCGGTGACGTTCACCCCGTCGCCCGCCAGGATCGCGTTGAGCGCGGCCGGCAGCGCCGGATTGTGGCTCGTCTCGATCTCCCCCTCGAGGAGGGTCGTCGCGAGGATCCCGATGGCGAGGGATTCGTTCTGCGAGAGGAGGAACTGGCCCGCCGGGTCGATCCCGTTCTGGAAGTTGTCGGCGACGCTCGGGTGCTGGCCCTGGGCGATCGCCTGGAAGCCGTAGTCCCACCAGCTGACGAACGCCGGGCGCTGGGGCTGGGGGACCCCCGTATCCTGTTGGGCGAGCCAATCGTACGCGGCGCTGTCGTACTGGCCGGCCGTGTCGAGCCCGCTGCCGGCGGCGCCGAGGTAGTTGCTCCCCGGCGCGGACGAGTTCAGCTTCAGCCAGGAGGGGATCGTGTGGTTGACCTGGACGGCGATCTGGTCCTTCGTGTTGCTCGGGATGCCGGCGTCGATCGCGATCCAGATGTTGGGCAGGAGGATCCCGACCGCGAGGACGAGCACGAGCACGTGCCGTGCCTTGAACGACTTGCGGAACGCCGAGAAGCTCCCCGCGCGGTCCGTCAGCGAGACGACCGACCTCCGCAGCGCGGGATAGCCGCCGACATCGAGCAGCCGGTGGACCGCCTCCGCCGAGAGGAGGGCGTAGGCGGGCGAGGCGACCAGGAAGAACTTCGTCGCGGAGACCGGCAGGTAGACCGAGACGATGGCGAAGAGCAGGAACCCGATCAGGTACCGCTTGAACCGCTGGCGCGCCAGCTGGTAGGCGAAGAGCACCAGCCCCACGAACGCGAGGAAGAACGTCACCACCCCGTAACCGACGATCAGCTCGTCGATCGACGGGGCCTGCGCCTCCGCGACCGTCGTGTAGATCAGGTTCTTGACGAAGTAGTTGTCCCCGGTGATCGCCGCCGTGAAGAGCGTCGGCGTCAGGAACCGCAGCGCGAGCACGCCGGCCCCGACCACGACGATGAGCGCCGGGATCGAGAAGACCCACGGGACGTCCCGCAGGAACAGGAACGGCAAGAGGACGAGCAGCGTCCCGAAGAACAGGATGATGGGCAGCTCGAGGAAGACCTTGAGCTCGTGCTGGACGATGTAGTAGGGCGCCATCATCGGGAAGGCGACCAGCCCGATGATCCAGGTCGAGACGTACATCCCGAACGAGTCGACGTGCCGGATCCGCTCGATCAGCATCGCGACGAGCGCCGTGAACGCGATGATGACGATCGCGTAGGTGTACCCCTGCCAGGAGAGCGCGAACGCCCCCATGGCCACCCCCGTGAAGACCGCCCACTTGACGGCGGTCCGTTCGCTACGGAAGAACTCGCGGAGCGCGGGGACGAACTGCTTCGGGTCGCGGTAGCTCTCGACGTACCGACGGTGGCCCACGGCCTTGACCGTGCGCAGGAACGAGTAGACGACGACCAGCAGGAAGAACGTGTAGAACGAGAGGTAGTTCGCGTAGCCGAACGTCGACGAGTTGATGCTCGCGCTGAAGAACGGGTAGACGAGCGCGGCGATGAGCCCGTTCCGCCGACCGCTGACCTCCCGACCGATGAGGTAGATCGGGAAGACCTCGAGCGCGGCCCAGAGCGGCGCCTGCAGGTCGAGGAACCAGGCTCCCGCGGCGACCGGGTTCCCGCCGAAGAACGGGGCGAACACGATCCCGAGGATCGCGTTCATCCAGTCGAACAGCGGCTCGCGCGGGTTGATCGCCCCGATCGGGAACTTGAGCATCGGGTCGTAGACGAGGTTCCGATGCGTCTCGACGATGTACGTCATCACCCGCGAGTGATAGTACGAGTCCGAACCCCCCGCGTAGGTGTACAGGGCGCCCCACTTCGCGACGACCGGGAACGTCCAGATCGTCCGGACGCCGAACGCCATGCCGAACGCGACCAGGAGGAGGCCGATCGTCCAGCCGTGACGGCGCCACCACTCAGCAGTCCCGGAGTCCATGCACGGCCGGCTTCCCTAATCCGGCGGCGCGCGAGACCGAGGGGCGGTATAAATAGCCTCGCTCAACGCCGCCGCTCGGCGTGGGCGGGCGCGCCCGTTCCGCGCGGTCCGAGGTGCCCCCGGGCCTAGACCGCGGGCGCGGCCCGGAACCGGTAGAAGACCCGGCCGTCGGGGGTCGGGTACGCCTCGACGGCGACGCGGTCACCGACCTTGAGCTCGTTCCACGCCCGCCCGACGACGCGGCCGAAGAGGCGCAGGGGCACCCCGTCGAGGTCGACCATGCCTACGGCGAACGGCACCTCGCCCTCCATCCCGAGCGGGGCGCCGGCGAGGACCGCGCTGAACGCGTAGAGGCGTCCGGTCTCGGGAAGGTCGACCCAGGTCAGCTCCCCCTGGTGACACCGAGGGCACACGGCCCGGGGGGGCCAGGTGAGCGTCGCGTCCCGGGGGCAACGGGTCGTGGAGAGCCGTCCCTCGCGCAGGCGGACGAAGAAGCGGGCGATGCGGGTGTCGCCCTCGCCCTCCCGGGGAAGGAAGTCGAGCAGGAACGGTGTTCCTCCGCCCTCGGGGCCGACGGTCGGCGCGGGCGGAGCGGGGACGACCTCGAGCCGGGGCCGGGGGCGGCGCGGGCCCGGCGCGCTCACGACGCTTCCCCCCGCTGGTAGACCATCACGGAGTGGACGTTGGCGCTCCCCGAGAGGTTGTGGACGAGCGCCCACTCCGGGTCGTGCACCTGGCGGACCGCGGGGACCTTGGCGGCGAACTGCTCGTAGACCTCGACAGCCTGGGCGATCCCGGTCGCGCCCAGGGGATGGCCACAGCCCAGGAGCCCCCCACGGGTGTTGACCGGCAACGTCCCTCCGAGGTCGGACTCGCCGTTCTCGGCCCACCGGCCCCCCTGGCCGGCGGCGCAGAGGCCGAGCGCCTCGTACTCGACGATCTCCGAGACCGTGAAGCAGTCGTGGAGCTCCGCGAGGTCGAGCCGCTCGAGACCGATCCCCGCCCGGCGGAGGGCCTCGCGGCCGGCATGCTTCAGACCGACCCAGTCGGTCAGCGAGCCCGCGTTCGCGAGGTTGTGGAAGTCGGCGTACTGGCTCGTCCCCCGGATCCACGCCACCGGGCCAGGATAACGCCGCGCCACCTCGTCGGCGACGAGGACGACCGCCGCCGCCCCATCGGTCATCGACGCGCAATCCCCGACGCGGAGCGGGGGGGCGACGAGGGGGAGCCCGAGGAGCTTCTCGCGCGAGAAGGTCTTGCGGTAGAACTGCGCGTGCGGGTTGGAGTTCGCGAACCGGTGGTTCTTCTCCGAGACGACGGCGAGCTGCTCGCCGGTCGTCCCGTGCTCGAGCATGTGCCGCTGGGCGACCATGGCGAAGAACGCGGGGGCCGTCGCGCCGGAGGCGCCGTCCCACGCCCGGTCCATCACGCACGCCATCGCCGTGTTCGCCTCGGGCATCGACGGGAGGTTCATCTTCTCGACCCCGACCGCGACGGCGACGTCGGACAGCCCGGAGGCGATCGCCGCGTACGCGGAGCGGATCGCCGATTGGCCCGAGGCGCAGGCGAGCTCGGTCCGCTGGATCAGCCGGGTCGGGCGGAGGCCGAGATGCTCGGCAGCGAGCGGGGCGACGTGCGACTGGAACGCGAGGCGCTCCGGCATCGCGGCCCCGACGAACAGGGAGTCCACGTCCTCCGTCCGGAGCGCGGGGACCGCGCGGAACAGGGCCTCGCCGACCTCCTGGGCGAGCTCGACCCACGTCGCCTGCCGGATCCCCCAGTCGATCGTCGCTCCGCCGACGATCGCGACCGAGCGACCGCTCATCGTCCCGCTCCCCGGACGGCCGCCGCGACGGCGTCGCCCGCTTCGCTCGTCGTCGCGGTCCCGCCCTGGTCGTAGGTCCTCGCCGCGCCGGAAGCGAGGGTCCGCGCGATCGCCTGCTCGAGCCGATCCGCCTGCACGACCAGGCGGGGGTCCGCGTGGCGGGTCCCGAGCCACCGGAGCATCTGCTCGAGGGCGAGGAACGTCGCGAACGGATTGACCCGGTTCTTTCCGGCGTGCTTCGGGGCGCTGCCGTGGACCGGCTCGAACATCGCGTGCTCCCCGCCGATGTTCGCCCCGGAGGCGAAGCCCATCCCGCCCTGGAGGACCGCCGCGAGGTCGGTGATGATGTCGCCGATCATGTTGGGCGCGACGACCACGTCGTAGTGCTCGGGGCCCCGGATGAGCCACTGCGTGAACGCGTCGACGTAGGCGTAATCGCGCTCGACCTCGGGGAACTCCGCCGCCCCGATCCGGTCGAACGTCTCCCGGAAGTACCGGCACCCTTCGAGGACGTTCGACTTGTCGACGCACGTGAGGCGGCGCACGCCGTCCTCCGGCGCTCCACGCGGTCGCGACCGCGCGAGCTCGAAGGCGAACCGGATCACCCGCTCGGTGCCCTTGCGGGTCACCACGCGGGTGTCGATCGCGACCTCCGTCTCGCCGCCCCGGCGGAGCCGGCCGCGCGCGGGGGTGTACAGGTCCTCGGTGTTCTCCCGAACGATGACGAGGTCGACGTTCTTGGGGGCCCAGACCTCGCGGAAGCCCCCGCTGATCCGGTGGGTCACCCCCGGGTAGAGCTTGCACGGCCTCACGTTGGCGAACAGGTCGAGCCCCTCGCGCAACCCGAGGACGAGCGCCCGGCCGGCGAGGTCGCCGTTCGGCAGCGTGGCTCCGGGCCAGCCGACCGCGCCGACGAGGATCGCGTCGGCCGCCTTCGCCGCCGCCTCGGCGTCCGGCTCCCACTCGCGTCCGCGCGCGAGATAGTACTGGCCCCCGCCAGGGTATTCGGTCACGTGCCAAGGGGCCGCGGCGCCCTCGCCCAAGGCGTTGAGGACCTTGAGGCCCTCGTGCACGACCTCGGGGCCGGTCCCGTCGCCCGGAAAGGCGGCGATCGCGTAGCCGGCGTCCTTCATGGGGCGGTCCGGGCCGGCCCGGTCGACCCCCTGCGGGCCTCGAGCTCCCGGCGCACCTTCTCGACGAGGCCGCCGGCCTCGAGCAGGTCGAGCAGGTGGCGCGGGAGCGGCGGGAAGGCGACGGACGCGCCGGTCGTCACGTTCGTCACGCGGCCGTCCGTCAGGTCGACGCGGCCGACCTGGCCGGTGGAGAAGATCGCCCGGACCCCGGGCGCCTCGATCGCCGGGATCCCGAGGTTGATGGCGTTACGGAAGAAGATCCGCGCGAACGAATCGGCGACGACCGCGCCGACCCCGATCGCCTTCATCGCCTGGGGGGCGTGCTCCCGGCTCGAGCCCGAGCCGAAGTTCTCCCCCGCGACGATCAGGTCGCCGGCTCGCGCGTGCGCCGCGAACTCGGGGAGCGCGATCTCAAAGACGTGCTTCTTGAGCTCGTTCGGGTCGATGACCGTGAGGTACTTTCCCGAGATGATCTGGTCGGTGTCGACGTCCCGACCCAGCGTCCAGACCCTCCCCTCCACGACGGACCGCATGCCCAGCATCTCCTACGCGAGCGCCCGGGGGTCGGCGACCTCTCCGGCGACCGCGCTCGCGACGACCGCCGCGGGGGACATCAGGTAGATCCGGGCCTCCTTCGCCCCCATGCGGCCCGGGAAGTTCCGGTTCGACGAGGAGGCGCACGCCTCCTCCGGGGCCAGGATCCCCATGTTCCCCCCGAAGCAGGCCGAGCAGCTCGAGTTCGTGAAGACCGCGCCCGCCTCGGTGAAGACCTCCACGATCCCCTCCTTGAGGCACTGCTCGTAGATCTTCGTGGAGGCCGGCGAGACGATGAACCGCACCCCCTTCGCGACCTTGCGGCCCTTCATCAGCGCCGCCCCTTCCCGGAGGTCCTCGATCCGCGCGTTCGTGCACGAGCCGAGGAACGCCTGGTCGATCCGGACGTGCTCGCGGACGACCTCCGGGAGCGGCCGCACGTTGTCCGGGGAGTACGGGCAGGCGACCATCGGGGGCAACCCGTCGACGTCGACCTCGATCGTGCGTTCGTAGGTGGCGTCCGGGTCCGGCCGGAGCGGGTGCATCGGGTGCTTGGCGATCGGCGCGAGGTAGTCGGCCGTCGTCGCGTCCGGGGCGACCATGCCGGTCTTCGCCCCCATCTCGGTGGTCATGTTGCAGAGCGTGAACCGCTCGGGCATGGAGAGGCGTTCGACCGTCGGACCGGAGAACTCCACCGCGCGGTACTGCGCCCCGGTCGTGCGGACCTCACCGAGGATCCTCAGGACCAGGTCCTTCGCCGTGACGCCGGGGCCGAACTGCCCGCGGACGCGGACGGATATCGTCGACGGGACCTTGAGCCAGAGGCGCCCGAGCGCGAGGACCGCGGCCATCTCCGTGGGGCCGATGCCGGTCGCGAGCGCCCCCATCGCCCCGAGCATGTTCGTGTGGGAATCGGTCCCCACCGCGAGGTCGCCCGGGACGACCCAGCCGTTCTCGGCGAGGATCTGGTGGCAGATCCCGTGCTGGCCGACGTCGTAGAAGTGAGGGAGGCTGACCTCCTCGGCGAACTTGCGGAGGATGCGGTGGAGGACCGCGGCCCCTTCGGTCGACGCGGGGACCCAGTGGTCGATCGCGATCACGACGCGGTCCGGGTCCCAGACCCGGGTCGCCCCCATCTGGTGGAACGGGGCGACCGTCTGGGCCCCCTGCTCGTGCATCATCGCGAGATCGACCTGGCCCTCGACGATCTGTCCGGGGACGGTCCCCTCGAGGCCGCCGGCCCGGGCCAGGATCTTCTCGGCCAGGGTCGCGCCGTGGCGGGGGACGCCGGTCATACGTTCGCCGCCCTGATGCCGACGGCGTCCGCGAGAAGCCAGAACTCCTCGTCGGTCAGCCCGGGCCGCTCGAAGCGCGAGCGGTACTCGTCGAGGAAGCGGCGGACCTCGTCCTTCGACTGGGATTCGACGCCTTCCTTCAGCCGGGTGAGCAGGTCGACGATGCTCGCGTCGGGCGCCGTGACCCCGCGTTCCCGGAGCTTCTCCACCACCGCTGCGCGGCCGGTGTGCTTGCCGAGGATCATCGCCCGATGGCGGCCGACGGCCTCGGGCTGGAGCGGCTCGTAGGTCAGGGTGTGGGCGAGGATCCCGTGCGTGTGGATCCCCGCCTCGTGCGAGAACGCGTTGTACCCGACCAGCGCCTTGTTCGGGGCGATCGGGACCCCCGAGCACTCCTCGACCAAGCGGGACAGCTCGTAGAGCTGCTCGGTGTGGATCCCGGTCCGGTAGCCGTAGAGCGTCTCGAGCGCGAGCACGACCTCCTCGAGCGAGGCGTTCCCCGCCCGTTCCCCGAGCCCGTTGACGCAGACGTGCGGGGCGGTCGCCCCGACCTCGAGGGCGGTGAGCGTGTTCGCCGTCGCCATGCCGAAGTCGTTGTGACAGTGGACGGAGAGGTCGCGGGGCCGGACGCGGCGGACGAACTCCCGGAGGTACCATCGGAACGTCAGCGGGGTCATCACCCCGACCGTGTCGGAGACGACGAGCCGGTCGGCGCCGGCGTCCTGGGCGGA
>DASPQN010000035.1:0-14408 GCA_035624925.1 Thermoplasmata archaeon | reverse complement strand
GAGGGCCGCGGCGAGGAGGCCGCCGGCGAGCCCGACGTCCGGGCTGCGGCCGGGGACCGCGAGGGTGATCGTCCAGGCGAGCCCGACCCCGAGCGCGCCGAGGGCGATCGTCGGCACCGCCCGCCGACCTCCCCCCGAGGGCCGTGCCGGGTCGTCGGCGATCCAGAGGAGGAACGCGAGCCCGGTGAGACCGGCGAACAGCTCGGCCGACGGCACCGCCGGGGAGGTGGCCGCGAGGATCGCGAGCGCCACCAACGCGGGGGCGAGGGCGAGGGTGCCGAACCGTTCGGGCCCGCGCGAGCGAAGGACCGCCGTGACGATGACCCCCGCGACCCCGAGCGACGGCCCGAACCCGAACGGGAGCCCTCCCAAGAGGCCGAGGGCGGCCATCGCGAACCCGAGCAGCACGGTCGTCGCGAGGCCGCCGCCCTGATCCGGGGGAGCGCTCGGGCCGCTCACGATATCCTCCGGTGGGCCGGCTGGCGCAGGACCCGGATCAGGGCGTCCAGCGTCCAGTAGTCGGTCCAGTCGACCACCGGTCCGTGCTGCCAGAGGTCCGAGAGCCGCGTCCTCCGCTGGAGCTGCTCGAGGCGCTCGGCGAGAGGTTCGTCGGCCTCGGCGAGGCCACCGGTGCCCCGGAACATCGGCAGCGGCGAGGGGCTGAGGAGGACGACCGGGAACCCTTGCCGGCGGATGTACGGCAGGAGGTCGAACGCCGGGTCCCCCGCCCAGCTCGACACGACCAGGATCGTCACGCCGGGCCGGAAGAACCGGCGCAACCCCAGCGCGCACCTCTCGGAGGGCCCGGCGACGTCCGACCGCTTGGCCGCGACGATCCCCTGGAGCACCCGGACGCGGTGGACCCGGCCGGTCGAGAGCGGGACGGCCTCGACGAACTCGCCGAACGCGGCGAAGCCGACCCGGACCTTGCTCCGGAGGAGCGATTCGGCGATCCCGTAGACCGCGGCCCGCGCGACCCCGAGGAGGCGTTCGTCGACCTCCGGACCGGCCGTGGTCGGCCTCACGTCCAGGAGGAGGACGAGGTCGCCGGTGCGCTCGAGCTGGTAGTCGTTCGCGAGCAGGCGTCCGGTGCGGGCCGTGGCCCGCCAGTTGATCCGCCGCGGCGGCTCGTCCGGGGCCGCTTCGCGGAGGCCGTAGAAGTCTCCGCTAGCGCCCGCGACCCGCGAGCGGATCTCGCCCGGCTGCATGATCGTCCGCTCCAGCCGGATCGACCCGACCCGGGAGAGCCCCGGGGGGTACCGTTCGAGGGGGAGCGGGGGCCGGGCACCCTCGAGGGTGCGCTCCGTGAGCCCGAGCGGGTCCCGCCAGTAGACCCGGGGGGAGAGGACGGTGATGATCGACGGCTCCGCGAACGTCCAGCGGACGGTGAACCGGATCTCCTTCGGCTCGCGCTCGAACCGCATCGGCTCCGCCTCGACGGTCCCCGGGGGCCGCGGGAGCGTGATCGAGACGTCCCCGACGTGACCGCCGAAGTCGGCACGGAGGACGCCGGTGATCGTCACGTCCTGGCCCATGCCGCTCGCCTGCCATTCGAGGTCGACCTGGGAGAGCCGCTGGGGGACGCTCGCCGCGGAGAGCAACGGGGCGAGGAGGAGCGGAAGCCCCGCGAACAAGGGCACCGGGCTGCGCAGGGCCACCGCCAGGGCGGCGAGCCCGCCCCCGAACACCACGAGCAGGTAGGCTCGCGTGGTCCACCGCGCCGGCTGGACCGGCTCGGTCTCGAACTGGATGTCCCCGCTCACGACACGGCCTCGAGCGCGTCCAACCGCTCGGCGAGGTAGCGGCGGAACTCGGCGGGGGGCCTCCGGACGATCGAGGCGATCTGCGCGCCGGTCCGGGCCGGCAGGTCGGGGCGGGAGATCTTCCGCTCCAGGAGGTCGATGGTGAGGACGATGTCCTCGCGGCCGGGCTCCCCTCCGGTGAACGCCCCGCGGACCCCTCCCGGGGCCGGGAGGGGGCGCTCAGCGTCGGTCCCGACCTGGGCCCGTTGCCGCACGATCACCTCGACGATCGTCAGCGCCGCGGCGATCACCGCGACGGTCGCCGCCGGGACGGCGAGCTCGTACGTCGGGCCGGCAGCGAAGGCGAGGGCCGTCGCGAGGACGGCGACCAGCGGCCACCACCAGCCGATCGGCGCGTTCACCCGGGCGCCCCGGCCACGAAGAGGTCGCGCTCGATCGCGCGCATCGTCTCCACGAACCGGTCGGCCTCCTGCGGACCGATCGGATGGACCGAGTAGCACGCCTCTTCGAACATCTGGGTGAGCTCCTGCGAGCGCGCCGGCGGGACGTGCAGCGTGGTGAGCCAGGTCCGTTGGATCTCCTCCGCGGTGCTGGTCGTCAGGCCGTCGGGGTTCGGGGCGACGCGGCCGACGAGCCGCCCGTAGAGACGGACGATTGAATCGCGGGGGGTCTCGCCGTTCTCGATCGCGACGACCGCCTCCTGGAGCGCGGACTGGACCTCACGCGGGCCGGGGGGAGCGGGAAGGGCGACGGCACGGGACCGGCGGTCGACGAGCCGGGCGAGGACCCCGGGGACCGCGAGCACGCCGACGACCGCCGAGAGCCCGACCGCGAGCAGGAGGAACGCCCAGTTCGAGACCCCGAACGAGACCCCGCCCGCCGGCGCGGCCCCGCGCGGGAAACCGGTCGAGTTGTTCCCCGAGCCGTCGCCTCCCCCATGGCTCCCGCCGCCCTTCGTCCCGTTATTACCGGAGGAATTGCCCGATCCGGACCCGGAGGAGTTGTTGCTCGTGCCGTTGGGATGACCGGTGCCGTTGCTGGTGCCGGTGCCGTTCACGGTGCCGTTACCCGTGCCCCAGTGACCGGAGCTCGAGTTGTTGCCGTGCGGGCCCGAGCCGTTGATCCCGGGACCCGGAGCGGTCGACCCGATCGAGACGGTGCTGCTGCCGTTCCAGTTGGTGTCCAGCAGCATCCCGAGGAGGAGCGCGGTGACCAGGGCCGCGACCGCGACGCTCACGCCCAAGCGGAGCGGAGCGCTGGACGGCGAGGTGACCGCCCACCGGATGACGTAGGCGGTGAACCCGACGAGGAGGGGGCCGAGGAACAGCACGGCCCAGATGGCCCGCGGCAGGGAGAAGACGAGCCCCTCCGGGGCGGTCCGGACGATCGACGGAGCCCGACCCGCGAGCAGGGCCGCCCCGGCCCCGAGCAGGCCGAAGACCAGCACTAACGCCCCCGCGCCGACGGATGACGGCAGGCCCCGCCCTTTCGCGCCCACGGCGACGTCCCTAACCGGTAGGGGGTGCACCTTCAATAACCCCTTCTGGTGCGCCGGCGTCCCCCTCGGCGAGAATCGCCCGGGCGAGGGCGGACCGGCCGGGCCCCCGCGAGCGCTCAGCCGGCGAGGGGGACGCGCCCCAGGTCGCTCTCGACCGTGCCGAACGCCACCCGGCACCGCTCGGCCGCCTCGGATCCCATCGGGTGGGCCGAGTATCGGGCCTCCTCGAACAGCCGGGTCAGCGCTTCGGACGCGTCCCGGCGCACGTGCAACGGATCGAGGACCAGCGCCCGGATCTCCTCGGGCGTGAGGGGGCCGACCTCCCCGAGCTTCGGGCCGAAGCGGACGAGCAAGCGCATGTAGAGCCGGACGATCGTCGCCCGAGGGTCGTCGCCGCGGTCGATCGCCCGTGCCGCTTCCGCGATCGCGTCCCGGGCCTCTTGACGGTCGGCTGCTGTGGCCTCGTCACCGTCGGAGCCGCGTCGGCGGCCGCGTCGGCGACGACCGACGAGGAGCGCTAGAGCCCCCGGCACCGCGAGCAGGCCCACGGCCGCCGAGAGGCCCGCCGCGGTGAGGAGAAGGCTCCACGCCGGCAGGCCTACGGAAGAGGCCGGGCCCAGGCCGGTGGCGCCCGACCCCTGCGAGCCGTTGCTCCCGGGGGTACCGTTGGTCGGGGTCGAGTTGTTGACCGGCGGGTGCAAGCCCGACCCGACGCTCACGGTCCCGGAGTTCCCCGTGGAGCCGTAAGTGGAAAACGCGACGAACAGGATGGCGAGCAGGGCCGCGACCCCCACCGTGATCAGCACCCTGCGGGGATGCTTCGCGTTCTCCCCGAGGAGGCGGCGGGCGACGAGCATCGACAACCCGACCAGGAGTGGGCTGAGGAACAGGAGGCCCCACACCTGGTCCGGAAGCGTGACCGACAGCTCGCCGGCCCGAGGCGCTGGAGGGGTCGGGGCCGTGCCGACGAGGACCGCCGCGACCACCCCGACGAGGACCGCCACCACGATGGCAACGATGACGAACGGCGACGGTCCCTGCCCTTCGGGCATACCCCTCCTCGGCACCGGTACGGCCCGAGCGAACGATAACCCCTTTCGGATGCCGGCCGTCCCTCGCGCCGCCCGGGCTCAACCGACCGGAGCGGGGGGGACCCCGCGGCTGTCAGACGACCGGTACAGCAGGTAGAAGCACCGTCGCTCGTGGTCGAGCGGGACCACCACGAACTCGTCGACGACGTAGCCGAGGTCGAACGCCGCGCGGAAGGCGTCGCGGACGGCATGGCGCCACCGACGTACGGACGACGGTTCGTGGGCGCGCACGGAGGCCAGGTCGAACGGGACCTCGAGCGACGCGCTCGCGCCGCCCGGCTCCACGACCGCGGTCGGGAGCCGCAGCCCGCTCTCGCCGACCTCGGTCTCGAGCACGGAGGTCGCCGCGGAGAGCCGCCGGCGGTCCTCTTCGGCGCTCGGCAGCTCCCCGCGGAGGCGTCGCTCGACCTCGGGGGCGCCGAGGGGCCAGCGCACGTGGAGCCGGTCGCTCTCCTCGGGGGCGCGGGCGGTCTCCGCCAGCTGGCCGAAGTAGTGGGGAAGGTAGGCGTCCGGTCGCGCCCCGAGGTGCCTCACCGCGAGGGAGGCGCTCGCCCGGTGGAGCGGGTCGAACGACCACCGGACCTCGGAGAGCCCGAGGCGCAGGACCTCGTCGCGCTGGAACGCCTTCAGGCGGAGACCGACGCGGTGGTTCTGGTACTCGGGACGCACCACGGTGACGAGCGAACCGTGGTAGAGCGTCGCGCCGTCCCAGCCGATCGAGGAGACCGTGACGCCGGCGAGGTAGATGTCCGCGAACGCCCCGAGGACGAGACCGCCGTTGTCCTGCAGGGTCTTGAGCAGCGGCGACGGGACGGCCAGCGCCGCCTCGGCCCCCAGGGCCTCGCGCTGGATCTCCTCGGCATGCCGGTACTCCTCGGGCTTCCGGAGGGGACGGAACGCGAAGTCGCTCGGGCGTCCGGCGGCCGCGGCCACGCGCGCGCACCGGTCGGGCGCTACATAACCGCCCGGCGCCGGCTCACCGGCGGAGGCGGAGCTCGGCGAGCCGCTGCTCGTAGCGGACCTGGTCGCGCGGAGTGAGGTCCCAGAGCAGCTCTTCGAGCTCGGGGATGTTGCGCAGGAACTCCGCCTTGCTCTTCGTCAGCATCAGATGCTCGAACTTCTGGCGCGCGGCGAAGTACGCTCCGACCAGGTAGCCGCCGACGATGATCAGGATCGGGCCGAGGATCACGAAGATCAGGTTGTAGTTCGCGCTCGAGGTGTCGGTCGCGCTGTTGATCGTCGGGAACGGCGGGGACGTCGACAACGGCGTGAACGCCCCCAAGGCGAGGATCGTCAGGAGGAAGCCGATCGCGAGGACGGTGATCGAGATCCAGGCGCGGTAGGTGCGCAACCCGTGGCGGAGCCGGCGGTCGAACGGCAGTTTCTGGGCCTCCTCCGGCATGCCGAGGGGCCCACGCGCCCCGCCTTATGATTCCTTCCTCGGCTGGTCGCGGGGGAACCCGGGGCGGCCGAACCTCGCCGCTCGGGCTTCTCGGCACCTAGGGTCGCCGGGCCGGTCCCGGCTCGTCCGAGGGAAGCGGGGAGCTCCGGCCGTACGCCCGCGGACGTTCCAACTCGGTCGGCAGGGCCGAGCCGGTCGGGGGCGGGACGTCCGCGAGGATCGCGCGCCGGCCGCGGTAGGCGAACGCCGCCCCACCGATCACGATGAGCGGGGCCGCGGCCGCTCCCACGGCCCCGGCGGTCGGACCCAGCCCCAGGAGGAAGAACGCGACCGCACCGAAGAGGCCGCCCGCGACCGGTCCCCCGACCCGCGCGACGGACGCGCCTCGCTCCCGAAGCGACAGGAGCCCCCCCGCGACCTCGAGGGTGACCAGGGCGAGCGCAGCGAGGAGGCACGTCGCGAGCCCGACGGCGGAGGGCACCGCGACCGCCCCGAGGTACGAGGCGACGGCCGCGAGGGCCAAGATCCCGCCGACCCCCGCCCGGAACGAGACCGCGTAGAACGGGACCGCTACCCCCGCCCCCCAGTACCTGGACCGGACGAGGAGGCGCTGGGCGACCTCCGTCAGGACGACCAGCCCGCCGAGGAACAGGGCCGCGCCAGGAAGAGCCCCGTTCGCGAGCGACGCGACGAGGAGGACGTACGCCGCCGCGACCGGGACCCCGACGAACAGGCCGACGGTGTACCCCGCGAGGACCTTCCGCTCGTCAAAGATGGTGACCGGGACCTGGGGGGTCGCGAACCGTCCGACCTCCCACCAGAGGAAGCCGGCCGAGAGCACGACCCCGACGAGACCGCCGAGGGCCAGGGAAGCGTCGACCACGGTCAGCCGACCTTCCGACCGACGGCGAGGAACGCCGTGTGGCCGAGCATGTCGAACCCCGGCCGGGTCCCGCCGTCGCCGACGTGGATCGGTCGCTCGAGCAGTTCCAGGGCGCGCACCTCGGCGAGCCCGGCGTCGCGCATCTCGCGGACCGAGCGCTCCAGCTGGTTGTACGTGGGGGTGTACGTCGCAAGGTACCCGCCCTCCCGCAACGCCCCCCGCGCGGCCCGCACGACCGCCCACGGCTCGGGGAGGTCGAGGACGACGCTCGCGAGGCGGTCCGCATCGAACCCGGCCTCGGCGACGTCCCGTAGCCGGAACGCTACGCGGCCCGCCAGCCCGGCCCGCTCGAGGTTACGCCGCGCCGCATCGAGGAACTCCTGCCGACGGTCGTAACTGAAGACGTGGCCGTTGGGACCGACCAGCGTGGCGAGGACCATCGTCAGGGCTCCCGAGCCCGTCCCCGCCTCCGCCACCTCCGCCCCCGGGACGACCCCTGCGAGGAACGCGAGATGGAACGCGTCCTTCGGCGTCACGATCTGCGGCCCTCGCTCCAAGGTCCCGAGGAGGTCCGCGAGCGACGGCCGGAGCAGCCGGTAGCGGTGGCCGACCCACGCGACCTCGCTCCCGGGGGGCCGGCCGATCTCGCCGGAGAGGTCGAGCACGCCCCGGTCCCCGATCGCCTGGGGGCTCCGTCGGACCCGGAGCACGAGCGGGGTCTCGCCCGACCGCACGAGGGCCGCCACATCCCCCTCCGCCCAGACGTCGGTGCTCGGTTCCAAGGTCGTTCGGCTCCCCCGCGTTCGAGGCGGGTTCGTGCGCGGGCGGCTCAATCGGCCGACCCGCTTATCGTCTTGCGAACGGGACCGCCCGCTCGAGCGAGCTGCCGGCAGGAGGGGGCCGCGCCGCGCCCGGGGGAGCGGCTGGGGAGGTCGGTTCGCGGCCCGTTCGACGCACGGCCGTGGCGCGGGTCGGGCTTATAGTGGGGGCCCGTGTCGGCCCCGCCCGGAGGGAGCGACGACGACCGGGCAACGACGCCGTCGGGGCCGGCCGCCGGCCCGCTCCCTCCGGAGTGCAAGCCGGTCGCGACCGCACGCGGGCATAGTGTAGTCTGGTTATCACATAGGCTTGCCAAGCCTATAACCCGGGTTCAAATCCCGGTGCCCGCATCCCGGCCCGGCCGCCACCGGCTCGCCGAGGACGGGCGCGACGGCGGACGGTTCGGCGCGGCACCGCCCCTTATGTAGCAGTTCCCCGACTAGCTGCAGGAGCCGTACGGCGGCACCCCCGCATGAGCACCCTCCTCGACCTCCCCCGCGAGCTCTACGACTTCCTCAGCCGACCGAGCCCCCAATCCCTGCTGATACGGGGCCCGGCCGGCTCCGGGAAGACGACCCTCGGGATCGCCCTGCTCGAGAACTTCCCGGGCCGAAGGATCCTCGTCTCCTCCCGCGTCGCCCAGGACGAGCTCGTCCGAGAGTTCCCCAGGCTCAGCAACGGCGGCGCCGTCAAGGTCGTGGACGGCAGCCACCTCCGCCATACGCTGCCCGAGATCCGTACCGTCCTCCAGGGCGCCGGGCGGGTCATCCTCGACGCGGAGAAGGACCCGACCGTCCGGGGGCTCTGGCTGCCCTCGCCCGTCCGAGAGGCGGTCGAGCAGCTCGGAACGGGCGAGAACGCCCTGGTCGTGATCGACTCGTGGGACGCCCTGGTCGAACGGTACCTCGGCTCCCGCCTCGGGGCGACCCACGGGTTGCCGGACCGCGCGGAGCTCGAGCGGACGCTGCTCGACCTGATGAGCCGCGGGCCGGTCTTCCTCGCGCTCATCCTCGAGGAGGCGACCCCGACCGCCCTCGACTATCTGGTCAACGGGGTCCTGGAGACCGGCTGGGAGGGGGTCGACGGCCGAGCGGAGCGCTGGGTGAGGCTCCGCAAGCTCCGCGGCGTGCGGATCGACTCGGCCCAGTACCCGTTCTCGCTCGAGGGAGGCCGGTTCCACTGCATCACCCCGATCTCGGTGGAGGGTCCCTCGTTCCTCGCACGGGCCGAGCCCGACCCCTCTCCCGTCCCCGGGACGATCTGGCCGGGTTCGGCCGATTACGCCCTCGCGTTCGGCCGGCTCGCGCTGCATCGCCTGACCCTGATCGAGCGGGACTTCACCGTCCCGGAGGTCGCCACGCGCCTCGTCGTCTCGACCGCCGTGGCGCACACGCTCGAGCAGGGCGGGCGCGTCGGGGAGATGCTGCCCCCGAGCGTCCTCCCGGAGGAGTTCTACCGATCGTACTCCCGCATCCTCCCGGTCTCGGAGTTCGTCCGCCAGGTGCGGTTCCTGACCGTCGCCCACACCCCCGAGCTTCCCGACGAGCTCCGACCCGCGATCCTGCCGCCGCTCGACCGGAACGCGGTCGGCACCGAACCGCGCTCGCCGGAGCTCGCCCGGTTCCTGACGGAGACCCCGCCGGACCGACCGGCGCTCCTCCTGAGCTGGCTCTCCGGGCTGCGGGCGATCTCGTCGGCCACGGGAGGGTCGACGTACACCCCGGAGACCCTGCCCGGGGTCGCGCTCCGCTACCTCATGGGGGCGCCGCTCCACGCGATCTTCGTCGGCCCGGAATCGGACCCGCTGACGGTGGCGCTCCGCTCGATGGCGTCGGTGCGCATCCGCCTGCAGCAGCGCCACGGGCGAGTGTTCGTCTTCGGGGAGCAACCCGTCACGCCAGGGTTCGTCCTGACGGAAGGCGACGAGCAGGTCTCCTACCGCCTGCTCCGGATCGTCTGAGAGGGGGGGCTCGTCCGCCGGCGGCGGGCTTTTGGCGCCGGCGCGATGCCGACCGGGGGGATCCGGGTGCGCCGCCTATCTGTCTCGGGGGACCGGGCGTTCGAGTACGTCGCGAAGGGGACCGGCCCGGCGACCCTGCTCGTGCACCCCGGTGGCCCCGGCCTGACGTACCACTACCTTCGGTCGCTCCTCCGCCTCGCGTCAGGCCGCCTGAAGGTCGTCCTGGTCAACCCCCGGGGCGTCGGGCGCAGCTGGTCGCCCTCCCGCCCCACCGACTACACGGTCGAGAAGCTCGTCGCCGACCTCGAGGCGATCCGTGAGGCGCTGCGGATCCGTGAGCTCCACCTGCTCGGCTACTCCGCCGGCGGGTTCGTCGCGCTCGAGTACGCCCACCGGTACCCCGGCAACCTCACCTCCCTCCTCCTTTGCGCCACCGCCGGCAGCGCCGAGGAGGTCCGGGCCGCGAACCGCCGGATGGTCGCTGCGGCGTCCCCCCGGCAGCGGGCCCGCCTCCGCGAGCTGACTCGGGCGAGGTCGTTCGACTCGCCGGAGTACCACGACCTCGCCGAGGAGATCGCGAGACCGTTCCAGACCCGGTTCCTCCACGGGGTGTCGCAGGACTGGAAAGCGACCCGCTCCTCCCCCACGGTCTACCGCGCGATGCTCTGCCGGTCCGGCGACGAGTTCGAGGTCGAAGGTACGGTCGCGCGCTGGGACGGACGGAGGTACTACCGCCGGATCCGCGTGCCGACCGCGGTGGTCGTCGGTCGGTACGACTTCTTCTTCCGGGCCGCGGTCGAGGCGAGCCGGCGGATCGGGTCAGCCCGCCTGACCGTCATCCCGCGGGCGAGCCATATGGTCGTCCTCGAGCAGCCGCGCAGGTTCCTCGGCGCCCTCCACGGGTTCCTCGAGGGCGTGACCCTGGGCCGGGTGGACCGCCCTCGACCCCGGACCGGCAGCGGTAAAGGCGGGACCGTGCGTCCGCCCCGGTAGGACAGGCGATGCCGACCCCGCGCGGCCGGACCTCCGGCGGTGGCTCCTCGCCGGAGTCGATCCGGCTCCGCTTGAGCCCCGGGGCCCGGGACGCCCTCGCCGCGGCGCTCGTCGGCCGCTCGACGGAATACGGCGTCCGCGTCTGGGTCGAGCGCGGGATGCGGCCGCACGCCCAGATGATGGTCGACCGGCCCAGCGTACGCGACATCCCGCTGACCGTCGACGGCATCGCGCTCCTGGTCGACGAGACCAGCGTGTCGTTCCTACGCGACGCCGAGATCCGCTACCGGACGGACGCGACCCCGCCTGGCTTCGAGGTCGTAGGACCGTTCCTCCCCTCGCATGCTTCGACCGCCGCCCCGCCCACGTCGGAGGCGGGGACCTCCCGCGCGGCCCCGAGCGGCGCCCAGGCCGACGCGGAGGAACGCCTGCGGCAGGCCCTGAAGAACGTCTACGACCCGGAGATCCCGATGAACATCGTCGACCTCGGCCTGCTCTACGGGTTCGAGTGGGCCCCGGACGGGGCGCTCACGATCCGGATGACGATGACCAGCCCCGGCTGTCCTGCGGTCGAGGAGCTCGTCCGCGAGGTCGAGGAGACGGCCCGCACCGCCACGGGGACCGGCTCGGTCAAGGTCGAGGTCGTCTGGGAGCCGCCGTGGGGGCCGGAGCGGATGACGGAGTTCGCGCGCCGGCAGTTCGGCTACGCCTGACACCCCCGCACGGGGCGAGGACCCGTCCTAAGGGCCCGGGTTCCTGGTCGGCCCCTCGCCCACCCGGGACGGGGGCGGGGCCGACGGGGCACGCAGGACGGACGCGGCGCCCCGGAACGCCCAGCTCCCACCGACGGTCGTGGCGAGCGCCATCAGGACGATCGCCCCGAGCTCGGCCTGGCCGAACAACCCGCTCGTGAGCCCGATAGCGCCGACGACCAACCCGATCTCCCCGCGCGGGACCATCCCGACCACGACGGCCCGTGCCGCCGCGGGCTCGCGAAGCTTCGCGCGGGCGAACGGGTAGACCCCGGCGACCTTGCCCGCGGCCGCGAGCGCGGCCAGACCGAGCCCCGCGCCGACGAGCGCCGGGACGACGAGGTCGTGGACGTTGAACTGCACCCCGACGACGACGAAGAAGAGCGCCCCGAAGAACAGGAGGAGGACCTCCGTCAGCTCCCGGGTCCGGTCGGCCACGAGGCTCTCGGCGACGGCGAGCCCGGCGATGAACGCCCCGATCACCGCCGAGAACCCTAGGGCCACGACGACGGCGACCAGGACGAACAGGAAGAGGAACGGCATCCCCTTCGCCTCCCGCAGGGCCGGGAGCCGGAGGAGCCGGGGGATGACCACCACGGCCGCGACGAGCAGGACGACCCAGGCGAGCGCCGACTCGGCGACGCTCCCCGTGACGGAGAGGATGTCGACGTGCCCGCCGACGATCGTGAGCACGACCGTGAGCAGGAGCAGGGCGACCACGTCGTCGAGGGCCGCGGTGTTGATCAGGAACGTGCCGGCCGCGGTGTCGCCCACCTTCTCGGTCTGGCGGAGCGCCGCGACGACCGCCGCGCTCGTCGGCGCGGTGGCGACCCCGAGGAGGAGGGAGGTGTCGAGCGGGACGAAGCGGGAGGCGACGACGACCGTCAGGGCGAACGGGACGAGGTCCCCCGCGAGGGCGGCCCCGACCGCGGACGCTCCCGCGTCCCGCAGCCCGCGGACGCCGCTCCCGAGACCGGCCGCGAACAGGAGCAGCACCACCGAGAGGTCGGCGAACAGGAGCAGGTACGTGCTCGCGCCGAAGACGTCCACGCCGATCGCGTGGTTGACGACCCCGCCGAGGGCGAAGTTGCTGAGCGCGATGCCCAGGACGATCCAGGCGACCACGGGCGGGAGGCGCGCCCGCCGCGCGACCGGGACGAGGAGCTCGGCGAGGGCGAGGAAGATGAACACCTCGAGCAGGGCGTACTCCGCCACGTCCGGCACCGCCGCCATCGTTACCGCGACCCGGGGCGCCGAGCCGCACCTCCTTGAAAAGCCTCGTCCGAGGACGGGCGGTGGACCTACCGGTCGATGCCGTCGGAGCGTGGTCGACCGGCGAGCCCGGGCCCGCCCCCGACGCTCCCCGCGGTCGGTTCCGCGGTTCCCCAAAGGTCAAATACGGTGCCCTGGGTGGCCGGCTCCTTGACGGCCGCTGCGGTCCTCGCGGCGACCGGGAAGAGCAGCGTGAGCGACCGCTCGGCCCCGCTTCTCCGGTCCCCCGAAGAGTACACTCGCTTCGAGCGCGCCCGGATCCTCGGCGCGCGGGCGCTCCAGGTGTCCCTCGGCGCGCCGATCCTGATCGACGTCCCGCCGGCGCTCGTCGACCCGGTGGAGATCGCGGAGCTCGAGTTCGCCGCGGGACGGATCCCGATCACCGTGCGTCGCCGGCCGCTCGCCTAGGACCGCCCAGCTAGACCCCGGCGTGGTCGAGCGCCCCGGCGCAGGAGCACGTCGGCGCGTGCGCCAGCGCCGGAAGGAGGCGCTGGAGCAGGCGGGCCATCCGATCCGAGTTGCGCGCCATCGTCTCGACGATCTCGGCGGCGTCGACCGGCCGCTCCGACCAGACGTCGTAGTCGGTCACCATGGCGAGGCACGCGTAGCAGACCGCCCGCTCGCGGGCGAGCGTCACCTCGGGAACGAGGGTCATCCCGATCACGTCGGCGAACCCGCGGAAGAACGACGACTCCGCCCGCGTGCTGAACCGGGGGCCCTCGACGCAGACGTAGGTCTTCCCCTCCGCGAACGGCGTGCCGACGGCGCGCCCGGCGTCGGCCGCGGAGCGGAGGAGGTCCGGACAGAACGGGTCGGCGAGCGAGACGTGGTAGACCTTGCCCCCGTCGAAGAACGTCGTCGGCCGCTGCTTGGTGAGGTCCACGAACTGCGACGGGAGGACGAACGTCCCGGGGGCGAGCTCCTCGCGGAGGGAGCCGACGGAGCTCACCGTGACGATCGCCTCGGCCCCGAGCGCGCGCAGCGCGTCGATGTTCGCCCGGTAGTTGACCCGGTGGGGAGGGATCGTGTGCCCGGGCCCGTGCCGGGCAAGGAACAGGACGCGCACGCCGCCGACGTGGCCCTCCTCGACCGGCCCGGACGGCGCGCCCCACGGGGTCGCGACGCGGTGGAGCGTGCGGTCGCGCTCGTCCAGGACCCCGGCGACGCCGGAGCCGCCGATGACCCCGATCGTCGTCCGCGCGGGTCCCGGCGTCATCCCCGACCTGCGCCCGGGGGCCGAGCCCGCGAGAGGAACCGGGCCATGACGACCTCGCCGCGCGTCCGCTCGACGAGCGCGCGGGCCTGGTCCTGCTTCGGCTTGAGCTGCACGATCGCCCGGCTCGTGTCGAACCGGAGCAGCGACTGGGTCAGCTCCTCCATCAGCCCCAGGTACCGCTCCGCGGCGTCCAGGTCGTCCGCGCCGAGGCGCTCGAGGACGAGGCGGCGGACCTCGCCGACGACGTCGCCCAGCCCGAGGAGGTACGGCTCCGGCTCGACGTCGAGCTCCGTCGGACCCGGCAGCGGCTCCCGCGCCACGATCGCGCCGAGGAGGCTCGCCTCGACCGCCTCCTGCAGCGCATCGTGGGCCAACGGCTCGTCGCCGCGTCCCTCCCGGCGGAACCGCTCGGACAGCTCGGAGAGCGACGTCCGGATCGCGACGAGCTCCGCGGGCTCGGCCGAGCCGACGTGGAGCCGGGTCATCGTCGCCTGGGAGAGGCGCCGCAACCTCCGGGCCTGCTGATAGAGCTCCTCGCGCCGCAGTTCCCGCTGTCGCAGGTGGGCCTCGATCGAACCCAGGACCGATTCCCCGAGCGCCGGTGGGGCGGCGGAGGGGCTACCGGAAGAGGGTGAACTTCGAGGCATCGCCTCCTCCGTCCAGGAGCCCGAGGCGTACCCCGGCGTCCAGCCAGCCGTGGGCGTAGCTGACCGCGGCCAGCGCGCGGTCGGGCTCGCCGATCTCGGAGAAATGCTCGGC
>DASPQN010000034.1:0-6175 GCA_035624925.1 Thermoplasmata archaeon | reverse complement strand
GGAGCATCCCGCCGAGCGGCCCCACGAGCTCGGTGAGGCGGGTCTCGACGTTCGTGTGGACGTCCTCGAGCTCGGCCCGCCAGCGGAAGGAGCCGTCCGCAACCTCCCGGCCGATCGTTCGGAGCCCGGTGGAGAGCGTTCGGACCTCCGTGGCGGAGAGGACGCCCGCGGCCCCGAGGGCCTCGACGTGCGCCAAGCTCCCGGCCAGATCGTAGCGCGCGAGCGGGCGGTCGACCGGGAGCGAGCCCAGGAACGCCGCCGCTGGCGTGCGGACGTACGATGGAGCCGACCGGGCGACGGCCGGTGCGGGGTCGCCTGCCATCGTTACGAAGAGCGCATCGGGGCGGCGACGACCGGGGCGGCGGCGGCTGCAGAGGTCGACGTTGCGGCCGGCGTGGTCGACGGCTCCGCGACCGAGGCCCAGGTCCGGCTGGGGAGCCCCCAGACGTAGATGAACCCCTCCGCCATCTCTCGCCGGAACCGGTCCCCGTCCGAGTACGTCGCGAGCCCGGCCCGGTAGAGCGAGGCCGGCGAGGTCCGGCCCGCGACCGTGGCTCGGCCCTTGGAGAGCCGGACCGACACCTCCCCGGCGACGCGTTCCTGGGTCGTCGCGACGAACGCCTCGAGGCTGGTCCTCAGCGGGGCGAACCAGAGCCCGTCGTAGACGAGCTCGGCATACCGTTGCTCGACGGTCCGCTTGAACGCGAGGACGTCCCGGGGCAGGACGAGCGCCTCGAGCGCTCGATGGGCCTCGAGGAGGACGGTCGCGGCGGGGCACTCGTAGACCTCGCGGCTCTTGATCCCGACGACTCGGCTCTCGAGGTGGTCGATCCTGCCGACCCCGTGGTCCCCCGCGACCTCGTTGAGGCGGGCCACGAGCGCGTGGAGCGGGAGACGGGCGCCGTCCATCGCCACGGGGACCCCATCCTCGAACTCGAGGGTGACGTACGCCGGAGCGTCCGGGGCCTGGAGCGGCGAGCGCGTCCACGCGTAGACCTCCTCGGGAGGCTCGACGGCGGGGTCCTCGAGGATCCCGCACTCGACCGACCGGCCCCAGAGGTTCTCGTCCGTGCTGTAGGGCGAACGCTTCGTCGCGTCGACCCGGATCCCGCGGGCCGCCGCGTACGCGATCTCGGCTTCGCGGTTCATCGTCCACTCGCGCGCCGGGGCGATCACCTGGAGCTCGGGAGCGAGGCTCTGGGTCGACAGTTCGAAGCGGACCTGGTCGTTCCCCTTGCCCGTGCAGCCGTGGGCGACCGCGCTGGCCCCCTCGCGGAGGGCCACGTCGACCAGGCGGCGAGCAATCAACGGCCGAGCGAGGGCCGTGCTGAGGGGGTAGACCCCTTCGTAGAGCGCGTTCGCGCGGATCGCCGGGCGCAGGAACTCCGAGGCGAACTCCTCCCGAGCATCGGCGACGTACGCCGCGACCGCCCCGGAGGCGATCGCCTTCGCGCGGACCGTCTCGAGGTCTACCGGTTGTCCGACGTCGACGGTGACCGTGACGACGTCCAGCCCCTTCTCCTCCCGGAGCCATGGGATCGCGACCGACGTGTCCAGGCCCCCGGAGTAAGCGAGGACCACCTTCGAACGTGCCATCGACGTACCGATGGACGCCCCGACCAGGGGCGAGAGATTTATACCACGCGGCCGCGTGGCGACATCATCGGGCACATTTGTCCGATTCCAGACATCTATGCCGGAGCGCGCCGTTCCTATCGCGCGTCGGGTCCGGGAGTACCTGGACGCCCACCCTCCCCTCGGCGACGCGCTGCGCTCCGGCGTGGCGAACCACGCGGCGATGGCCCGCCGCATCGCGGACGACCTGGGTGTCCGCCAGCTGGACGCGGTGGTCGCCGCCTGCCGCCGGTACCCCCGAGGGCGAGGCGACCCGTTCGGCGAAGGCGCGGCCCGCCGCGTGCTGCGCAAGAGCCGCATCGAGTCGCGGTCGAGGGTCGCGGCGATCACGGTCGGCTTGGGGACGGACGTCCTCCAGCGCCTGGGGGACGTCGTCGAGGAGCTCCTGGACGAGAACCTCCTCTGCCGGGTCATCCAGGTCTCCCGCGGTACCGTGATCCTCGTCGACGAGGACTCCGTGGGGCGCGTGACCCGCCAGCTCCGGGAAGCGCACGTGATCCGGATCCGACGCGGCCTCGTGGAGGTCGCGGTGACCGGACCGGAGAGCATCGAGGAGACGCCCGGCCTACTGCGGCTGCTCACGGGGGTGCTCGCGAGCCAGGGAATCAACATCGTCGAGGCGCTCTCGTGCTACACGGACACGATCTTCCTCCTGGACGAGAACGACCTGAGCCGCGCCATCACGGCGCTCACGAAGTCGCTGAGCTGACGTGTCGCGGGGCCGGGAAGGCCCCCCGCGGCCGCGGCGTCGGGGGCGGCCGAGCGGTGTCGGGCGACGCTTAAGCGGGGAGGGGGGGTCGTGGGCGTCCTCGATGGCGCCCTTCGTGCTCCCCACGTCAGCCGAGAAGGCGGAAGGCGGCCGGGAGGCCTTCAGCGTCCGGGCCCGTCCCCCCGCGTTCGAGCGACGCCCGTAGAGGGAGCACCGTGGCGGCCGGTCCACCGGAGCTGGCGCTCGCCCGCTCGACGCTCGCCCGGTACCTCGCCGTCCGGCCGACCGACACGGTGACGATCGAGGCGTGGAGCCATGCGCTGCCCTGGGCCAGGGCGTTCGTGGTCGAGGCGCGTCGGCTCGGCGCGACCCCCGTGCTCGCGGTCGAGGACGAGGAAGGGTTCTTCGGTTCGCTGGCGACGGGAGCCCCGGTCCCCACCTCGCCGTCGGCCCTTGCGGGCCTCGGGGGGGCCTACGTCTACCTCCCCGGTCCGGAGGCCTTCCCGCGCCTCTTTGGCCTCGGCGCGGACGACCTGGGCTCCGCGCTCGAGCGGCACGACGAGGCCTGGAGGACGGTGGCGCGGAGCTCCGGCCTTCGCGCCGTCTCGATGACCGTCGCGACGGTGACCGCGACCGCCGCGGCGAGGTTCGGGGTCAACGTCGACGCTTGGCGCTCCGAGGTCGTCGACGCGAGCCTCGTGCCCCCGCAACGGCTGCGGGCGGCCGCGGCCGGTCTCACCCGCCCGTTGCTGCGCGCACGCACGGCCGCGATCCGCCACCCGAACGGTACACGGCTCCACGTCCGTCTACGACCCGGACGATGGTTCGAGGAGACCGGGAGGTCGCGTCGCCCGGCGCTCCGCCAGGATACAATCTGGACGACCGTACCGACCGGACGATTGGTCGTGCCGGTCGCCGCAGGCTCGGCGGTGGGGTCGTGGGAGGCGAACCGCCCTACGTACGACCGGCTCGGCGAACCCCCGCTCAGCGTCGGCGCCCGGTTCGCGTTCCGGGCCGGCCGGCTCACGGAGGTGGCGTTCGACCGCGGGGGCGAGGGGTTCGCCTCCACCTACGGCCGGGCCGGACGCCGGCCGACCGCGGTCGCGGCCCTCTCGGTCGGCCTGAACCCCTGCGTCGGGCGGGCGCCCGAGGTCGGGGACCTCGCGAGCGGCGCGGTCGGCCTTTGGATCGGTGGCCCCCGGGGACGGACGACCCGGTCGGGAACGTCCGCGGCGTACGTTTCCGTCCTGCACGGCGCCGACGTCGAGCTCGACGGACGCCCGTGGCTCGAGGGGGGGCACCCGGTGCACGGACGCGGACCCCGTCGATAGTCGGGCCGGCTCCCCCGCGACGGGGGGCGGGTGCGCTTGCTCACGGCGGATGCACGGGGCCCGATTCCCGCGCGTCGGTGCTCGTCGGTCGGTCTCCCGCGAGGTTTCAAAAGCCCCTTCCTCTCCCTAGGGCGATGCCGGTGGCGGTCCAGGTCGACGGACTGGTCAAGCGCTACGGCGATCTCGTCGCGGTCGACGGCATCCGGTTCGACGTAGCGCCCGGGACCGTCTTCGCCTTCCTCGGACCGAACGGCGCCGGGAAGACGACGACGGTCGAGATCCTCGAGGGCCTTCGGCGGGCCTCGGCTGGCACCGTCAGGGTGCTGGGCCTCGACCCGTGGCGTGAGGGGGCCGAGCTCCACCGGAAGATCGGCGTCATCCCGCAGGAGTTCCGCTTCTTCGACAAGATCACCGTCCGCGAGGCGGTCGAGTACTACCGGAGCCTCTTCGGAACCTCCGTCGAGCCGGCGGAACTGCTCGCTCGGGTCGAGCTGCTCGACAAGTCGAGCTCCCGGTTCGACACGCTCTCGGGCGGCCAGAAGCAGAAGCTGGGCCTCGCGCTCTCGCTCACGAACGACCCGGAGATCTGTTTCCTCGACGAACCGACGACGGGCCTCGACCCGCACGCACGCCGGGCGATCTGGAGCGTGATCCGCTCGCTCCGCAAGGACGGCCGCACGGTCTTCCTGACGACCCACTACCTCGAGGAGGCGCAGCTCCTGGCCGACCGCGTCGCGATCATCCACCACGGCCGCATCATCGCGGCCGGCACGCCGGAGGAGATCATCCGCGCGCACGGCCGGCCGGCCCGCCTGCGCGTGGACGGCCCGCCCGCCCTAGCGGAGCTCCTCGCCCGTGAGCTGGGCGTGACCGCCCGCGCCGACGCCGGCCACGTCGAGGTCGACCTCGCCGACAAGCGGGACGCGCTGCGGATCCTCGAGGCGATCGACCGCAGCGGGCTCCCCTGGGACCGGGTCGCGACCGAGGAGGAGACCCTCGAGGACGTCTTCGTGCGCCTGGTCGGCCGGATGGACGAGGGCGCCCTGAAGTCGGAGGTGCCCGCGTGAACGGCCGTCGGGTCGCCGCCGACTTCAAGGTCGTCGTCCGGTCGTACACGAGGAACCCGGTCGCCCTGTTCTTCTCGCTGATCTTCCCGATCATCCTGATCTCCCTGTTCGGCCTGATCTTCTCCGCCGTCGGCTCGTCGACCACGACCCTCTACGTCGTGAACGACGACCACGGTTCGGCCCCCAGCAAGGCGTTCATGACAGCGCTCAACGCGACGAAGGAGGTCACCGCCCAGCTCGTCCAGGTCAACGCGAGCGGCTTCGCCAGCTGGCTCGGACAGAACGATGCGCCGGTCGGCCTCGTGATCCCGGCCGGCTTCGGCGCGGCCTACGAGAACAACACCTCGGTGAACGTCACGGTCTACACCGACCCGCTGGACGCCGCGTCGAGCGGCCAGGCGGAAGGGGCGGTCCAGGCCGTCGTGAACGCGTTCAACATCGCGCACCTCCAGACCTCGTGCGGCGGCGGCCACGGCTGCTCTCCGGTGATCGGCATCAACCCCCCCGTGACCGTGGGGAGCCAGGTCTACAAGTACATCGACTACCTGATCCCGGGGCTCATCGGGTTCTCGATCCTGACCAGCCCGATGTTCTCGCTGGTCGACGTCAGCTCCTCCTACCGCAAGGAAGGGATCTTCCGGGAGCTCTCGCTCACGCCGCTCACGCGGAGCGAGTGGCTCGCCTCCCGGGTCGTCTGGTACGTCGTCCTGACGTTCGTCTCCGCAGGGATCATGATCGGCGCCGGCGTGGGCCTGTTCGGCGCCCATGTCACCCTCACCCTGGGGGTCCTGCCGTTCCTGGCCCTCGGCCCGTTCTTCTTCGTCTCCCTCGGCATGCTGTGCGGCTCGGTCGCGAGGACGCCCGAGACCGCGGCGCTCATCGGCAACGTCGTGACGTTCCCAATGATGTTCCTGTCCGGGACGTTCTTCACGGTCTCGAGCTTCCCCGCCGGTCTCCAGGAGTTCGCCCACGTCCTCCCGCTCTACTACGTGATCGACGGGCTCAACCAGGTGATGCTGTTCGGGAACCAGGGCCGGGCCCTGGTCGACCTCGCGGTCGTGACGGTGGGCTCGGTGGTCGTCTTCGTCCTCGCGGTGCGCCTGTTCAAGTGGCGGGACGAATGAGCGACGACCCCGTCCGGCCGGGGGTCGACCCCGGCGCGTTCCGGGCGGCGGTGAGCCGATGGACGACCGGGGTCTGCGTCGTGACGGCCCGGGACGGGACGTTCGACGCGGGGCTGACCGTGAACGCCCTGCTCTCGGTCGCCCTCGACCCGCCGACCCTCCTCGTGAGCCTCCAGCGCGACGTCGACACGCTGCCCGTGCTACGCAAGAGCGGGACGTTCGGGGTCAGCGTCCTCGCCGCGGACCAACGGGCGCTCAGCGAGCGGTTCGCCCGGCCCGTCCCCTCGGCCGAGAAGTTCCGGGGCCTCG
>DASPQN010000033.1:0-12030 GCA_035624925.1 Thermoplasmata archaeon | reverse complement strand
GCCTCGAGCTCGGCGAGCAGGCGGTCCGCCTCCTCCAGCACCGGCTCCGGCACGCCCGCGAGGCGGGCGACGTGGACCCCGTAGCTCCGGTCCGTCGCCCCCGGCACGAGCCGATGGAGGAAGACGACCCCTTCGGGCCGGTCCTGCACGGCGAAGTGTCCGTTGCGCGCCCCGCCGAGGCCGCTGATCAGGTTCGTGAGCTGGTGGTAGTGCGTCGCGAGCACCGCGCGCGTGCGCCGGACCTCGTGGAGGTAGCGGAGCGTCGCCCAGGCGATCGCCAGGCCGTCGAACGTGCTCGTGCCTCGACCGACCTCGTCGAGCAGCACGAGCGACCGCGGACCGGCGTTCCTCAGGATCGAGGCGACCTCCGTCATCTCGACCATGAAGCTCGACTTCGCGCGGCCGATCTCGTCCGTGAACCCCATCCGCGTGAACAGCTCGGTGACGACCCCGACCCGGGCGAACCGCGCGGGGACGAACGAGCCGGCCTGGGCGAGGACGACGAGCAGGCCGACCTGGCGCATGTACGTCGATTTCCCGGACATGTTCGGCCCGGTGAGGACGAGCAGCCGCCGTTCGGCGTCGAGCTCGACGTCGTTGGGCACGAACCTCTCGGCGAGGAGGCGATCGAGGACCGGATGCCGCCCGTCCCGGACGACGATCGCCGACGAGTCGTCGACCTGGGGGCGGACGTAGCCCCGGTGCACGGCCAGGTGCGCGAACGTCCCGAGCGCGTCGAGGGCCCCGGCGGCCCGGGCGACGCGGTGGACCCGTCCGACGTGGGCGTCCACGGCGGAGAGCAGCGCCTCCCACGCGGTCTCGGCCGCCTCCCGGGCCCCGTCCCGCGCCAGGGCGATGCGGTCGGAGAGGGCGAGCAGCTCGTCGCTCACGAAGCGCTCGGCCTGCGCGACGGTCTGGCGGCGGCGGAAGTGGGGCGGGACCCGACCGAGGTTCGGGCGGGTCACCTCGAAGTAGTGCCCAAAGACCTGGTTGTAGCCGACCTTCAGCGTCTTGATCCCGGTCCCCTCCTGCTCGCGCCGCTCGAGGACGCCCAGCTCCGCGAGCGCGGACGCTTCCTCCGAGCGGAGGCGGTCGAGCTCCGCGGAGGCGCCCTCGCGAAGGAGCTCCGTCGCGCTCGCGCCGGCCGGGACGGCTTCGGGAACGCTGGCGTCCAGGAGGGCCAGCAGGGCCGCGGGCGGGGCGAGCTCGCGCGCCAGGTCGGCGAGGAGCGGGCTCGCGAGCCCGGTGCCGAGCTCCTCCCCGATCCCCCCGCACGTCCGGAGCCCGTCGCGCAGGCGTCCCAGCTCGTCGGCCCGGACCCGACGACCCGCCACCCGGGAGGCGATCCGACCGAGGTCGGCGACCCCGCCGAGCCGGGACCGCCACCGGTCGAGCGTGTTCGGGTGCGCCGCCAGCTCCCCCACCGCGTCCAGCCGGGCGTCGATCCTCGCGACGTCGGCAAGGGGGTTCGTCAGCCAGAACGCGAGCGTCCGGCGACCCGCTGCGGTCACCGTCTCGTCCCACACGCCGAGGAGCGTCGCGCCCCGCGGGTCGTCCGGGTTCATCGGACGGGAGATCTCGAGGTGCCGCAGGGTCTTTGCGTCGAGGACCAGGCGCCGGCCGTCGGCGCCGCGGTCGACGAGCGCGAGGTGCGGGAGCAGGCGGGGCTGGGTGGCCCGCAAAAAGGCGACCAGGCTCCGGTCGGTCCGGTCGACGTCGGGCGCCAGCGCGACCGTCGACCCGAGCGCGGCCGGCAGCTCGGCCGGCGCGACCGGCCGCGGCGCTTCCTCGAGACGGGCGCCCGGGAACTCGCGCCGCAGGGCGGGGACGAGCCCGGCGGCGACCTCCGGGGAGGCCGACCAGAGGATCTCCCGCGGCTCGAGCGGGGCGAGCGCGGAGACGAGCCCCTCGGCACCGGGGCCGTCGGCGATGCCGCGCAGCCACTCGCCGGTCGTCACGTCCACGGCGGAGTATCCCCCGGGAGCGGCGGCGGACGCCGCGACGCAGACGAGGAAGTTGTGGTCGGGGCCCCCGAGGATCCCTTCCTCCACCACGGTCCCGGGCGTGACGACCCGCGTCACCTCGCGGCGGACGAGCCCCTGCGCGTGCCGCGCGTCCTCGACCTGGTCGCACAGGGCGACCTTGTACCCCTTGCGGACGAGGCGCCCGAGGTAGGTGTCGATCGCATGGTGCGGCACCCCGGCCATGGGGACCCGCTCGCCACGGGAATCCGGGCCGCGGGCGGTGAGCACGACGTCCAGCTCCCTCGAGAGGAGGCGCGCGTCGTCCCCGAACGTCTCGTAGAAGTCGCCGACGCGGAACAGGACGAGGTGGCCGGGGTAGCGACCTTTCACGCCCTCGTACTGCTCGAGGAGCGGGGTGGAGGCGACCGCTTCGGACACGGGGCCCACGCAGGCCGGGCGCGGCTTAAGGCTCGGCGGCGCGAGGTCCCGGAACGGCCCGGTCCACCCGGGGGCGCCTCCCGGTCCGCCGGCTCGACGTCGGGCGCTGAGGGGGAGATTTGAACTCCCGTGGCGTCGCCGCCACCAGCTTTCAAGGCTGGCGCCTTGCCGGGCTAGGCTACCTCAGCGCGACCGCCCAGCGGCGCGAGGACGATTAACTCCTCTGGGCGAGAGGTCCGCGGACGCCGGATGCAGGTGCCGGGAGATCCGCGACGGGACGGGCCGACCCGACGATTCGAACCCGGGTAGTCAGCTTGGAGGGCTGACATCCTACCACTAGATTACACCTGCACGGACCCCGCGGACCGCCGGCGACCGCCGGCCGCGGCGTTAAGGCTTTGGGGTCGAGGCACGGCCGGACGTCGTCGCGAGGTCGACCAACGCGACCTTCTCGAGGACCAACCCCTCCCACGACGACGGCGGGACGGCCGCGCGGTCGGCCTCGCCGATGCCGAGCCGCTCGAGCGTCCGCACGGTCACCGGGCAAGGGTACGCTTCCGGGTCCGCGGCGAGCCCGAAGCGCTCGAGCAGCGGTTCCGGCTCGAGAGGACGTTCGGCGACGACCACGAACCGCTCGGTCGCTTCCCCGACCCCGACCTTCGCGAGCGCCCGGGGGAGCTGGTCGTCGCCCGCGACGTACAGGACGAACTCCGCCGACCGGTCTCGCAGCCGGGCCGCGCCGCGCGAACGCGACCTCCCGAGGTGGGCCCACGCCGACAACAGGTGGCGCTCGCCGGCGACCGCGTCGGCGTCCAGGACGGCCACGAGCCCCGGGGCGTCCTTCGTCACCTCGCGCAGCGTGCGGACGAGCTCGGCGACCGCGGGGGCGGGAGGGGCCCGCCGGCGCGCCCCGAGCGCCCGGAGCGACCGTTCCTCGGGAGGCGGCAGCGGGGCCATCGCGCTCACTCGGCGAGGAAGCGGAGGAACTCCTCGCGCGTGCGGGGCTGGAGCGTGTAGTTCTCGTCCTTCTCCCGGCCGATCGTCGACGTCGGGGTCACGCCGTAATCGTGGCCGGGCAGCACCACCAGCGCATCATCCAGGCGGACGACCCTCCCCAGGAGGCTATCGTACATCTGCGACGGGCTGCCGCCCTCGAGGTCGGTCCGGCCGCACTCCCCCACGAAGAGCGTGTCGCCGGTCGCCACGTGGCCGGAGAACAGGTAGAGGACGCTGTCCTGCGTGTGGCCCGGCGTGTAGAGGACCTCGACCCGCAAGCCCCCGGCCTCGACGACCGACCCTTCGTCCACCGCGACGTCGGTGCGGAACGGGACGTTGCGGTGCGCGACGATCTTCGCCCCCGTGCGCTCGACGACCTCCGCGTTCCCTGCCGTGTGGTCCTGGTGGCTGTGCGTGTTGAGCACGTAGCGCACCTTCGCGGAGCGCTCATCGATCGCCTCGAACAGCGGCTCGACGCCGTACGACGGGTCGATGACCACCGCATCGCCCCCGACCCGGTCCGTGACCAGGTACGTGAAGTTGAGCAGCGGGCCGAGCCGCAGCTGGTCAAGGATCATCGGCCGCCCGACCGGGCCGGGGTATTTGACGGAAGAGGGACGCGGGGGGCGGAGGACGGGCTCAGGGGGCGCGGGCGTCGGCGTCGACCGGACCCCGACCGCTCACCGCGTCCAGCACCCTGCGGCCCTCCGCCGACTCCGCGTACCAGTACGGGACGAAGATCAGCGAGAACGGACCGAGGCGGACGTCCTCCGAGGACGGAGGCACCCGACGGCTCTCGACCACGATCGCCCCGGCGTGCTGCTCGGTGTGGTCGACGCGGACCGTGTGGAAGCGCCGGATCGCCTCCAGCGCGATCGGGACCGCGCCCGACTCGGTGAGCTGGGGGGAGAGCCGTTCGGATGGCCCGTCGACGCTGGCGACCAGCTCGCGCGCCCCTTCGTCCCACGTCTCCGCGCGACGCGTGGTCGCGTTGACCGCGACAAGACGCCGCTGGACCGGCCCCCGGCCCCCCGCCGGGGCGGCCGCGCGCACCCGGTACGCCGCGACGTAGAACGGCACGAGCCGGAGCGTGTACCGCGCCCCCGGAAGACCGGCGAGCGCCTGCGCCTCGCGGCGGTCGATCCGGGGGCGGACGGTCAGCGCCCCTGCCGCGACGGGGGGGAAGGGGCTCTCCAGGAGCTCGTCGTCGACCCCGGGGGCCCCGCCGGCCCCCGGCACGAGCGCGGACGGGAGGAGGAGCTCGCCGAGCGCCGGCCCGAGCGTGGACGGGTCGAGGAGCTCGATGCCCCGCTGGGCGGCGGCCTCGCGCGCGGCGTCCCCGGGCTCCTCCTCGTAGACGATCGTCCGGTGGACCGTGTTCGGCGGGAAGGCGGACTCGACCTCCGCGGGGGACCGGCCCCGAGCGGCGAACACGACCGCCCGGTGGTCGACGCCGCGGACCGCGACGGTCACGCCGGGGAGGTCGTCCAGCCGATAGCCGGCCGCCTGCAACAGGCGACGCAGCACCGAGGGGGTCGGGGCCGAGCCGGCGACCATCGACCCCCGAGCCCGCGCACGGGGATATCCCCCTATCGTTCCACACCGCCACCGATCCCCGCGGGGAGGTCCGCGGGCGGGGGCCGGCCCGCGCCTCCCGGACCGTCGGGACGGACATCGGGCCGCCCTCGAGCCTCGAGGTCCTCGCACAACCTATTTACGGCCGCCCCCGGTCCGACGCCCTGACGATGGGGGAAGCGGTCACGCTTCGCGTCGCCGAGGCGTTCCAGCAGGACATCGGGCTCGGGACCGCCCGCCTGGATGCGCAGACCCGCCAGCGGCTCAAGGTCGGGCTCGGCGACGTCGTCGAGGTGCGCGGACGCAAGGCGACCCCCGCGATCGTGAGCCGGGCCCAGCCGGAGGATGAGGGGAAGGCCCTGGTCCGGATCGAGGCCGTGGTCCGGAGGAACGCCGGGGTCAGCATCGGCGACCGGGTGACGGTCCAGCGGGTCGATTGCCCGAACGCCGACGCGATCACCATCGCCCCGATCTACGCCGGCTCGGCGCGGATGGACCTCGGTCCCGGGCTCGAGAGCTTCGTCTCGAAGGCGCTCCAACGGCGGCCGTTCGTCCGCGGGGACGTCTTCGTCATCCCGGGGGTCTTCCTCATGGGCGGCTCGCTCCCGTTCATGGTCGTCTCGACGCAGCCGAAGGGGATCGTCCAGGTCGCCCCCTCCTCGCTCATCACCATCCGCGAGGACACCGTCAGCGAGGCGGAGGTCGCCGCGCCCCGGGTCTCGTACGAGGACATCGGCGGGCTGCGCGAGAAGCTCGGCCGGGTTCGCGAGATGATCGAGCTGCCGCTCAAGCACCCGGAGCTGTTCGACCGGCTCGCCATCACCCCCCCGAAGGGCGTCCTCCTGTACGGCCCGCCGGGGACCGGCAAGACGCTGATCGCGAAGGCGGTCGCGAACGAGGCCGGGGCGCACTTCATCGGGATCCAGGGGCCGGAGATCATCTCGAAGTACTACGGGGAGAGCGAGAAGGAGCTCCGCGAGAAGTTCGAGGAGGCCGAGAAGAACGCCCCGAGCGTGATCTTCATCGACGAGCTCGACTCGATCGCCCCGCGACGCGACGAGGTCGTCGGCGAGGTCGAACGACGGGTCGTCGCCCAGCTGCTCACGCTCATGGACGGCCTGTCGGGCCGGGGGAACGTCATCGTCATCGCGGCGACGAACCGCGAGGAGGCGATCGACCCCGCCCTCCGCCGCCCCGGCCGCTTCGACCGCGAGATCGAGATCGGCGTCCCGACCCTGGAAGGACGCCTCGAGATCCTCCAGATCCACACCCGCGGGATGCCGATCGAGGGGAGCGAGAAGGAGCGCGACCGGATCCTGAAGGAGCTCTCCGCGCAGTGCCACGGGTTCGTCGGCGCCGACCTCTCGTCCCTCGCCCGGGAGGCGGCGATGCGGGCCCTACGACGCTACCTTCCCGAGATCGACTTCGACCACCCGATCCCGATCTCGCTCCTGGAGCGGATGAAGGTCACGGAGGCGGACTTCCGGGACGCGCTCAAGCAGGTCGAGCCGTCGAGCCTGCGCGACGTCGCGGTCGAGATCCCGACGACCCGCTGGGAGGAGGTCGGGGGCGTCGAGCGCGTCCGCAAGGTCCTCGAGGAGTCGGTGGAGCTGCCGTTCAAGAACCCGCAGGCCTACCGCCACATCGGGATCGACCCGCCCCGCGGGATCCTGCTCTACGGTCCTCCGGGGGTCGGCAAGACGCTCCTCGCGAAGGCCGTCGCGACCGAGAGCCAGGCGAACTTCATCTCGGTCAAGGGGCCCGAGGTGATGAGCAAGTGGGTCGGCGAGAGCGAGAAGGCGATCCGGATGATCTTCAAGAAGGCCCGCCAGGCCTCGCCGTCGATCGTCTTCATCGACGAGATCGACTCGATCGCCCCCCGCCGCGGCCTCCAGACGTCGAGCGGCGTCACCGAGAGGATCGTCAACCAGCTCCTCACCTCGATCGACGGCCTGGAGACCCTCGGCCGCGTCCTGGTCATCGCGGCGACGAACCGCCCCGACATCGTCGACGAGGCGCTGCTCCGCACCGGGCGGTTCGACCGCCTGCTCTACGTCGAGCCGCCGGACACGGCCGGGCGGCTCGAGATCCTGACCGTCCACACCGCCCGGATGCCGCTCGCGGACGACGTTGACCTCGCCCAGATCGCCGCCCGGACCGAGGGGTTCGTCGGGAGCGACCTCGCCGCGCTCTGCCGGGAGGCCGGCCTCGCCGCGATCCGGGAGAACCTGAAGGCGAGCAAGGTGACCCTCGCCCACTTCGAAGGGGCGCTCAAGCAGGTCCGGGCGTCGTGCGACCCCGAGATCCTGCGCTTCTACGAGGAGTTCGAGAAGCACCTCGTGCGCGAGCGCACGGGCCGGCGGCGTGAGGAACGGCTCGAGGCGATCTACCGCTAGGCCCGCGACCTCGAGGGCCCGGGCGCCCGAGGGGAGCCGGGGGGGCCTCCGGCGGCGTCCCGGCCCCCGTTTTTTTAGAGAAACCGCTAAGTAATGGGGCAAAGTTCGGCGGCCCGCCCTCGTCAAGAGGGAGAACGAACGGGAGTAGTGAGACCGTTGCAACGCCACCTGTACCGCACGGCGTCGTGGGTGCTCGTGGTCGTCCTGCTGGCGAGCTCGTTGGCCGCGATCCTCGGCAACGCGAGCGCCACCTCGACGACCTACGCGCTGACCGGATTTGTCGACCAGCCCGGAGGGGCCAACGCGCCCCCCGTCCCGGCCGGCGTCACGGTCGACCTGATCTCCCGTGCGACCGGCGCGGTCTTCACCACGACGGTGACCGGCAACGGCGGCCAGTTCACGTTCACGGCCAGCGGCACCTCCAACGCGCTCGCCCCGGGCTACTGGGGGCTATACGTGCCCCCGGCGGGTAACGTGAGCCTCACCGGGTGCAAACGCTGCGGCGTGCTGCCGCAGCAGCAGAACCCGACGTTCACCTTCTACAGCGCCGCGGTCCTGACGAACCCGAACGACACGCAGATCCTGACGAACGTCGCGATCCTCCCGTACACCGCCACCCTGAACGGGACCGTGACGCTGAACGGCTCGTCGGTCGCCGGGGCGAGCGTGCGCCTGATCTCCCCGGACTACGCCGGCTTCTCCCTCATCAGCAACACGACCAACGCGAGCGGCTTCTACAACCTGAGCGTGCCGGAGGGGACCTGGATCCTCCAGGTGAGCTACTCCCACGGGGCCCAGCTCTACACGAACTCGACGAACGTGACGATCACCTCGTCGAAGCCGCCCCACGTCAACCCGACGCTGGCCGCGTTCTCGATCTCGGGCCGGATCTACTCGTCGGTCACCAACAGCTACGTCTCCACCGCAGGCAACGCGACGCTGTACGACCCGACGAACCAGTACATCTACTCGACCACGACGCCGGTCGGGGGCTACTACTCGTTCGCGTCCTACCCGGCGAACTTCTCGCACGGGAGCCAGAAGTTCGACCTCATCGTCTCGCCGATCGGCTTCCAGCCCGAGTGGTTCCCCCTGACCGTCACCGGAGCGGGCGCCATCACCCAGAAGGCGACCGTCGACCCGGTGAAGAGCTCGGAGCTCGGCGCGTTCAACACGAGCCTCGACCTCCGCGGGTTCAGCGTCGCGACCGGTAAGGGCCAGCTCGACGTCAACACCAGCGTCGTGCTCGGCAACGACACGGTCCTGCCGCAGCTGCCGAACGCCTCGGTCGGGCAGCTCTGGGCCCAGCTCGGCCTCGACTTCAACCACACGTTGACCTTCCCCGCGTCGACCGAGCTTGCGACGCTCGAGACGTGGGTCGGCTCGCAGGGTCCGTTCTTCCCGGCGGTGCAGGCGTTGACGACCATCAACGGCACCGGGTTCATCGGGCCGAAGACCGCGCAGCCCGCCCCGACGTTCGGCGCGACGTGCAGCACCGCCTGCGGCCTCAACAGCGGACGGAACTTCTCGTACGCTTGGCAGGACAACTACACCCTGAACGGGACCGCCCCGAAGAGCGCGGGGACCTACGTGATCTCGTTCGGCTTCGCGCACCCGGCGAGCAGCACCGAGGTGTACAACTACACCCTGGTCCTCCCGAAGGATTACGTCCTGAACGCGGGCACGACCGCCCCGGCCCAGACCAACCTCGTCGGGAAGGGGGCTCAGGGGACGTGGACGAGCTTCACCCTCGAGTCGATGGAGAGCTCGACCCCGTCCGCGACCGCGACGTTCACGATCGTCAAGGAAGCCGCCCTGACCGCGAACGTCCAGATCAGCTCGACCAACACCACCTTCACGTCGGCGAACATCCTCAACTCCACCCACTACGGGTACACCGCCGTCCTCGGCGTCGGGGAGAACGCGACGTACAGCGCCGCGAAGTCGGTCTATCCGGCCGGGTTGAACGGCACGAAGTTCGAGTGGAGCTTCGGGGACAAGAACTACTCGAACGTCACCAACCTGACGACCAACCACACGTACCACAAGGCGGGCACCTACCACGGGACGCTGAACATCATCAGCTCGTCCGGGGTGAACAACTCGACCACGTTCAACGTCTCGGTCGTGTCGACCTCGCCGGTCGCGGGGATCTACGCGAACACGACGAAGGCCGAGAACAAGACCGTCGGCACGTCGCGCGTCCTGCTCGTCAACTGGACGAGGACGCTCCACTTCAACGCGAACGCGACCACGATCGCGAGCCCGAACAACCTGTCGATCTCGCAGTTCACGCTCAAGGCGAAGAACTTCACCTCCAGCGCGAACTTCTCGGTCGCCAAGGGCGCGAACCCGCGCGCGAACTGGACGGTCGCCTTCGGCTCGAACACGACCAACGGCACCACCGCGCCGGGCCACGGCTACTACCGCAACTTCGCCAACATCACCATCGGCGGGAGCGCGACCGGCCTCACGGGCTACGGGTGGGTCTACAACCTCACCCTGACCGTCTGGTCCCTGGTGGGGACGAACTCCACGTCGCAGCTCACGGTCCTGGTCAACGACACCGAGAAGCCCGCGCCGAAGATCACGCTGGACACCTCCGCGGGCAAGGCGATCACCAACGGCAGCATCGTCGAGGGACCGAACCACTACGCGGTCGTCCGCCTGAACGCGAGCGGGTCGGTCGACTACGGCAACGGCTCCGTCGTGAAGTACGTCTGGAACGTCAACAACTCCAACTCGAGCACGAAGTTCAAGAACCAGACGATCAACGCGACCGCGGTCAAGCCGCTGCCGAGCGTCGACCTCGGTCCGAAGTCGACCGCCTACAAGATCAAGCTGACCGTGACCGACAAGAACGGCAACTCGGCCAACGCGACGGTCTCGCTCCAGGTCGCGGCGAACACCACGCTGCGGCCGGTCCTCGAGGCGAACAACCTCACCGGGCCGTCCAGCGTCAACGCCGGCACGTCGTACACCTACTGGGTCAACGTCACCGTCGGCGGAGGGGCGAAGTCGGTCGCAGCGAACGTCACGGTCTCGTTCTACCTGCTCTCCTCCAGCGGGACGGGCTCGAGGACGTACGTCGGCGGCTCGCCCGGGTCGGTCGTCTTCTACGGCTACTCGAACAACACGAAGTACGCGACCGTCAACACGACGTCGATCTCGAAGGGCACGATCGAGAGCCTGAAGTTCAACAAGACGGTCCGCGCGGTCCTCACCTGGAGCCCGGGCACGTCGGGCTCGTTCATCCTCTACGCCAACGCGACCGCGACGAACCAGTTCGTCAACGGCAGTTCGGCGAGCGTCGCCTCGACGGCGGTCACGGTCCATCCGAACCCGTCGACGCAGCTGCTCGAGTACGGCGGCATCGCCGCCGCGGTCGTGGTCGTCCTGGCGCTCCTGATCCTGTACTTCCGCCGCCGCACGCGCAAACCCAGCAGCGCCAAGCCGAGCTCCTCGAAGAGCGGGCTCGAGCGGACGAAGCACGCGGACGACGACGAGGACGCGTAGGTAGGCCCGACGGCTCGGGCACCCCCGACCCCGGGCGGGCCCGCGCGCAAGGAAGGACGGTCGGCGTCGGGGCCGGCGAACGGGCGGCCGGGCCGCGTTCGAGGGGGTCGGTCCGTCCGGTCGCGAGCGCCTGCGCGCGACGACGGACTACCCGTACGGGCCGACCTCGTCCAGGAGGTCGACGTGGGTCAGCAGCATCCGTCGGCAGCAGTACCGCTCGAGACCGAGGGCGTCGAAGACCGCCCCGGCGGGCTCGCCGCGCATCGTCCGCTCGCGGTACTCGTCCCAGTACTGGCCGATCACCGCCCCGCAGGTGAAGCACCGGACGGGGACCATCATCGTCACGGATCTCGACCTCCCTAACGGTACGACTTCTGCCGCCGCGCCCGCGCGCCGCGGCCCCCGGGCCGCTTCGGCAGCTTCCGGCGCGGGTCGTTGACGAGCAGCGTGCGGTCGTAATGCTTGAACGAGGAGCGGAGCGCGTCGTCCTTCAGCCAGGCGACGAGCCCCCGAGCGACGGCCGTTCGCGCCGCCGACGCCTGGCCGACGATCCCCCCGCCCTGGGTGCTGACGGAGATGTTGACCGTACGGACCCGGTCGCCGACCATCAGGAGCGGCTCCTGGATCTTCTGCCGCACGATCTCGGGCTCGACGAGCTCGAGGGGGACGCCGTTGTACCGGAGGAGCCCCTGGCCCTTGCGCACCGTCGCCCGGGCGATCGCCGCCTTGCGCTTGCCGGTCGCGAGGACGATCGTCGGGGCCTTCACAGGCGGGCCCCCAGGAGGCGCGTGATCTCGGCGAGGGTCATCGGGGCGCGGAGCGCGGCCTTCGCCTTGGCGTCATCGATGGTGACCCGCGGAAGGTCGCGGACGGCCTCCGGGACGCCGATATGCACCTCGAGGAGGGCGAACGCGGTCTTGCCCCGCGACTGGAGGTGGGGGAGCATCCCCCGCACGGTCCGCCGGAAGATGCGGTCCGGGTAGCGCGGGAAGTGCGGCCCGGAACGGACCGAGCCTCGGGCGCGGGCCGCCACGTAGGTCGCGAGCACGCTCGAGCGGGAGCCGGTGACGACCGCCTGCTCGGCGTTGACGACGACGATCGCTTCCCCGGCGAGCAGTCGCTGGGCGATCCGGCTCGCCGCGCGG
>DASPQN010000032.1:0-42258 GCA_035624925.1 Thermoplasmata archaeon | reverse complement strand
CCTCGCGCCGCCGACCGGCTCGAGGACCATCGAGCCGATGGGCCACCTCAAGATGCTCGGGGCGGTCCAGCCGTTCCTCTCGGGAGGCGCGTCCAAGACGATCAACCTCCCGAACGGCGCGACGGTCGAGGACATCGAGCGGATCTACCTCGAGGCCTGGCGCCTCGGGATCAAGTCGGTCGCGCTCTACCGCGACGGGTGCAAGGCGTCCCAGCCGTTCGACACCGGCGCCTCGAAGGTCGCGGCGGTCGTGGGGCCGCGGGGCCCGGCCCGCGAGCGCCTGCCCGACGAGCGCCAGGCGCTCACGCACCACTTCCAGGTCGGCGGCCACGACGGTTACGTCACGGTCGGCCTCTATCCGGACGGGCGCGTCGGGGAGATCTTCTTCCGCGTCACGAAGGAGGGCTCGACCGTCAACGGCCTGATGGACTCGCTCGGGATCTCGATGTCGATGGCGCTCCAGCATGGGGTGCCGCTCAAGGACCTCGTGCGCAAGCTCGCCCACCTCCGGTTCGAGCCGGCCGGGGCGACGAACAACCCGAAGATCCGGTTCGCGAAGTCGATCCCCGACTACGTCGCCCGCTGGCTCGCCCTGGAGTTCCTCTCCGAGGAGGAGCGGCGGACGATCGGGCTCGAGGGGCCGGTCGAGGGGAACGGGAACGGCCACGCGGGTTCCTCCGCCGGGCCAGGGGCGGCCCCGCCCCACACCGTCCGGTTCGAGACGCGGCCCCTGGACGCTTTCGGCGGAGCGGCCGCCCCCGGCACGACGAGCGAGGACGCCCCCGCCTGCGCCGTCTGCGGCGGGATCATGGTCCGCTCCGGGACGTGCTACGCCTGCACGGTCTGCGGGTCGACCAGCGGCTGCTCGTAGGCCCGGCGCGGTCCGCTACGGCAGGGCGTAGCGCGCGAGCTCGACCAGGTCGCGGAGCGTCGGGGTCGCGTCGGCGGCCTGGCCCTGGCTTCCCCACGACGCGGCGATCGAGCCGCCGGGGAACGAGGGGGAGCGCCCCGCGTTCCGCGACCCGAGGGCCGTCGGGACGCCCCGGCGGTCCGCCTCCAGCAGGAGGACGACGGCTCCGACCGGCCCGGCCTCGACCTCCACGGTGACGCCGGCGGACGTTTCCCACGTCTCGACCCGGGCCTCCTCGTCCTGCAACCGGGCGATGCGGCCCGCCGGGCCGGCGCCGGTCCTCCCGGCCCCCGCCGAGCGCCAGGCGATCCTCCGGCCGGCCTCGCGCAGCCGGCGCAGGAGCCCGTCGTCGATCCCGAGCGCGCTCACGCGGCCGCCCTCCGACGGCGCCAGAGCAGGCAGTCGGGCCGGACCGAGCACGGACCGCATACGGCGAGGTCCCGTGCCTTCGGGCAGTCGCCCGAGATCCCGGTGTGGCAGAGGACGAAGTCGTAGCGGACCGGGTCGAGCGGGTCGATCCGGCGGAGCGCCTCGGTGACCTCCTCGACGGCGCTCCACGAGCGGCTGCGTCGGGCGGTCAGCCCGAGATGGTAGGCGATCCAGTGGACGTGCTGGTCGAGGGGGACCCTCAGCTCGCCGGTCGGCACGCTCGTCCAGACGCCGAGGTCCGGGAACCTCGGCCGGACCATCCACCGCACGAACAGGGTGAGGCGCTTGGACGGGCTGCGCCCCGGATCGAGCGGGCTCGGGAAGAGAGCGACGTACCCTCGCGGCGCGGCCCGCGCCCGGGTCCCCAAGGCCGCCCCGCGGAGCACGCGGGTGAGAGCGTCCAAGCCCCGGGCGAACCCTCCCTCGTCCAGGCCCCGGAGGAACGTCCGCTCGAGGGAGCGCTCGTCCCGATAGAACGCGCTCAGGCTCTCCGCGAGGAAGTCCAGTTGATCGCCCCGGATCCACCGGTGGTGGAACCCGCGCAGACGGCGGGCCCGCTCGCGGGCCCACGTCGGGTCGACCAAGCGACCCACGTCGCCGTCGACGAGTCGGCCGAGACGCCCGATCGCGGCGCGGATCGACGTGGTGTTGCCGATCGCGAGGGTCGACGCGAAGATCCCGGCGACCTCGGCCCGGCGGAGGTCGTGGGCGAGCGGCCGGACCTGGGAGATCGGGTCGTCCGCGAACGACCGGTCGAACGGGAAGCGGGCGTAGAGCTCCTCCAAGTGGCGGGGGAAGTCGCCGGTCGGCCGGTGCGCCCCCACGGTCCGTCTCGAGCGGGGGAGCGGATTTACCGTTGCCCGCGGCCCGTGCCGCGGGGCTAACTAGCCGCGCCGCTTCCGCCGTTCGTGTCCGGCGCCGCCGTCGAGGTGCGGCCGACGATCGACCGGGAGTGGCTCGAGCAGGCGGAGGCCCGCGAACCCCTGACCCACGCCTACGCCCTCTGGGACCTCGAGCGGACCCCCCAGGCGGTGCGGTTCGCCTCGGCGGTGCGCGGCGAGGAGACCGTCGGCTACCTCCTCGTCTGGCTCGGCGGAGGGGGGCCGCCGGTCGTCCACTGGTTCGGGGCGCCGGAGGTCGCCGGAGCGTTGGCGGGGGCGTTGCCCCCGCCGCCGTTCCTCGCGGTCGTCCCCACCGAGGTCGAGGCGGTCGTCGCCCGGAGGTTCCCGGGCCGCCGACGTTCGACCCTGAAGATGATGCTGCGCGAGCCCGGGCACCTCCGGGGGAACCTCGAGGCGGTGCGTCGCCTCGGTCGCGGGGACGTCCCGGCCCTGGCCGCGCTGGTCCGGGCGCACGCTGAGCCGGAACTGTCGGCCTACGCCGGTCTCGACCCGGACGCCGAACCGGTCTGGGGAGCGTTCGACGGCCGCCGCCTCGTCGGCGTCGCCCGAGCCGCCGTCCGGCTCCCGCGGATCTGGGTCCTCGGTGGGGTCTTCGTCGACCCGACCCGACGGGGCCGCGGGGTCGGGTACGCGCTCGTCGCGGCGGTGGTCACGGAGGCCGAAGGCTCCGGCGCTCGGGCGGGCCTCTACGTCCGGGACGAACCGGCCCCGCCGCTCCATCTGTACGAGGGGCTCGGGTTCCGGGAGGTCGGTCGACGGTCGTGGCTCGACGTGAGCTCCCCGCCTCCGCCGTGAGCCCGCCGGGATCGGGGGAGGCGCCGGTGGTCTCGAACGCGGAGGTCGCCGGACAGCTCTCGGAGATCGCCGACCTCCTCGACCTGCTCGGGGAGCGGTTCAAGCCCGAGGCGTACCGCCGCGCCGCACGGTCGATCGAGGCGTTGCCCGAGGGGTTGGAGGCGATCGCCGCACGCGGTGGGCTCCGGTCGATCCCGGGCGTGGGGGAGGCGATCTCGACGAAGGTCGCGGAGCTCCTGACGACGGGCGCGCTCGAGTACCTCGTCCGCCTCCGCGCGCAGGTCCCGGCGGGGGTCCTCGAGCTGATGCGCCTTCCGGGGGTCGGCCCCAAGACCGCACGCCGGTTCTGGGTCGAGCTCGGCATCGGGGGACCGCACGAGCTCGCGGCGGCGATCTCGGACGGCCGCCTGGTCGGCGTGAAGGGGTTCGCGGAGAAGAAGATCGCGCAGCTCCGCGCCGCCGTCGGGGCGGTCGACGCCACGGTCGCGCCGGTCCGCGTACCGATCGAGACGGTCTGGCCGCTCGCGCGGTCGATCGTCGACGCGCTCCGAGCGCTGCCGTCGGCCCGGGAGGTCGCGGTGGCCGGCAGCTTCCGCCGAGGCCGCGAGACGGTCGGGGACCTCGACATCCTCGTGACCGCCGACCCGACGGAACCGGTGTTCGACGTCTTCTCGCACCTCCCGGAGGTCCGCGAGGTCCGCCTGCGCGGTCCGACGAAGGAGACGGTCGTTCTCACCGGTGGACTCCAGGTCGACCTCCGGGTCGTCGAGCCGGAGTCGTTCGGGGCCGCGCTCCAGTACTTCACCGGCTCGAAGGACCACAACGTCCGCCTGCGCTCCCTCGCGCGCGAACGCGGGATGAAGATCAACGAGTACGGGGTCTATCGTGGCGACGCCCGGCTCGGGGGCCGGACCGAACAGGACGTCTACGCCAGTCTCGGCCTCCACTGGATCCCTCCCGAGCTGCGCGAGGACCGCGGGGAGATCGCTGCTGCCGCGGCCGGAACGCTCCCTCGCTTGGTCGAGGCGGCCGACCTCGTCGCGGACCCCCACGTCCACCTCCCTCCGTCGGCGGGCCGGGGCGAGCTCGACCGGCTCGTCCACGCGGCACGAGCGAGGTCGATCCGGGCCGTCGGGATCGTCGTGGCGACCGTCCACGACGGGGAGCGGCGCTGGACGGCGTCCGCGGAGCTCCGGGAGGCGGTCGGTCGGCCGCCCGTCGACGTCCGGCTGACCTCGGTCGTCGAGGTCGAGGGTGACCTGACCGACCCCGCGGTGCGCGCGGCCGAGGGCCTGGACGCGAGCTACCTCATCGTGGCGCCGGGCTCCGGGGCCTCGGGCCGTCCCCGGGCGGGGGGCCCGGCGGTCGGGCTGGTCGCGCACCTCGGGGGGACGGCCACGGCCGTCCGCGCCGCGCTCGACCTCGCCCGGAACGTCCATGCCGCGGTCGAGGTCGGCCCGGGCGCGAGCCGGCTCGACTCGACCGGCGCCCGCCTCGCGCTCGAGGCCGGGCTCACCCTGAGCGCCCCGACCGGGGTCGACGAGCCCGAGGGGAGCCCGACCGGTGGGGTCGCGCTCGGTTTCCTCCGGCGTGCCGGTGCGACGCGGGAGCAGGTGCTCAACGCTCGCGCGCCGGGCGGGTTGGCGGCGAGCCCGCCTCGGTCGGGCCCGGGGGCGTCCCGCCCGGGCCGGTCCGACCGCCGGAGACGCTGAGCGACGGAGCGCTCCCCCGGACGGAACATCCCGCACACCGGTGGTCGGCCGGCGTGAGACCGTGTCGCCAGAAGCAGTCGACGCACAGCGGACGTCCGCACTCCCAGCACCGCGGCGCCGCGTGCCCGGGGCCCGTCGAGGTACCGCAGTTGACGCACGCCCCGGCCGCGGCGAGCGGATGTGCCCGGAACTCGGGCGGTTCGGGCAAGGCGCGACGGGTGCTCCGAGGCGCCGCCGGCACGGTGGACGGGGCCGGCGCCGAGGGCAGGCCCCGGGACCTCGGGGGGAGCTCGGGCACGACCCCGAGAGGGCCGAAGGGGGTAATTCTGCTCGTCGCTCCACTGCTACGCGGGTGCTACGCGGGTGCGACGCCGTACGTCGTTCTCCCGCCCTTCCTGACCTCCGGGGCCGCTGGCCTGCCGCTGGAGCGCCGAGCTCAATTAGGGGTACCGCGGGGTCCGGCACGTGGCCGGTTACCGTGACGCCCCGCGGGAGTACCGCCGGCCGCCACGGCCAGATCGGCTCGAGGCGCGTCCCGCCGAGCGGTCGAACGCCGCGATCCCGGTCGCCGTCGTCGTCGTCGTCGTCGGCCTCTACCTCGGGACCTACTCGCTGCTCATCCCCGGCCTCCTCGGCCTCGTCCTCCTCGTCTCCGGCACGTCGTTCCTGTCGAGCCGGCTGAACCCGCTGAGCGTGCACTTCTACCTCAGCCGCAAGCCGTCCTGGGCGGCGGTCGCGGTGGTGTTCCTCGGCGCGGCCGCCCTCTTCGGGGAGGCGTACGAGCTCTGGCTCCACGGCGGCCCGCTGCGGCTGCTGCCGCACCTGTAACGGGCGGACCGGGCTAGGTGGCGATCATCCGCTCGAGCACGCGACGGGCGCGGTCGGCGGTCGCGGGCGGGACGTCGATCCGGTAGCGGAGCTCGGCGAGCGAGGCCCGGACGTCCTCAAGGTCGATCTCCTTCATGTACGGGCAGACCGCGCCGTCGTCGAGCGGGGTGAAGCGCGTCCGGGGGTTCAGTCGGCGCATCCGGTGGAGGATCCCGACCTCCGTGGCGACGATCACCTCGGGGGCCCGGGTCTCCTCGGCGAACCTCACCATCCCGTCGGTCGACAGGACCCGGTCGACCTCGGGGAGGACCTGGCTCGCGCATCCGCATTCCGGGTGCGCGATGACGGGCGCCCCGGGGTGGTCGTGCCGCGCGCGGCCCAGCTCCTCCGGGCGGAGCTTGGCGTGGACCGGGCAGTCCCCGACCCACAGGTGCATCGGGCGGCCGGTCCTCTTGCGGACGTAGTCGCCGAGGAACATGTCGGGCAGGAACAGGATCTCCTGGCCGGCGGGGACCTGCTCGACGACCTTGACCGCGTTGGAGCTCGTGCAGCAGTAGTCGGACTCCGCCTTCACGTCGGCCGAGGTGTTGATGTAGGCGACGACCGCGGCCCCGGGGTGCGCGGCCTTCCACGCCCGGACCTGCTCGGCGGTGACGGCGTCCGCGAGCCCACAGCCCGCGCTCAGGTCGGGGAGGAGGACCGTCCGGTCCGGGTTGAGGATCTTCGCCGTCTCGGCCATGAACCTCACGCCGGCGAAGACGATCGTCGACCGGTCCGTCTCGCGGGCGCGTCGGGCGAGGTAGAGCGAGTCGCCGACGTAGTCGGCGACGTCCTGCACCTCGGGTCGCTGGTAGTTGTGGGCGAGCAGGACCGCATCCCGCGCGTCCTTCAGTGCCCGGATCTCCGCGTCGAGCGACATCGGCCCGGACGTGACTAGGCCGGGCGGCGTCTTAACGCGGGGGACCGCAGACGGAGGTGGAACGGCAGCGCCGGGGCCGAGTGGGTCAGCGCGCCGAGGCTCACCGCGTCGGCCCCCACCGCACGGTACCGGCCGACGGTCTCCGCCGTGATGCCCCCGGAGAGCTCTACCCAAAGGCCCGAGCGCATCCCGGCATCGACGAGCGCCCGGACGATCGCGCGGGCGGCGCCGGGCGACGCGTTGTCGATGAGCAGGGCGCCCGCCCCGGCGCGCGCCGCACGGAGCGCCTCGCGCACCGTGCGGACCTCGACCTCGACCCGCTCCCCCCGGCGCGCGCGGCGGCGCGCGCGCGCGATGGCCGGCTCGAGCCCGACGACGGCGAGGTGGTTGCTCTTGACCAGGATCGCGTCGGCGAGGTCGCGCCGGTGCGGTCGGCCCCCGCCGTGCACGACCGCGGCCTTCTCGAGGTCGCGGAGCCCGGGCAGGGTCTTGCGGGTCGCGAGGACGACGAGCGCGCGGGGCCCCGGCCCTGCGGCCCGGACCGCCCGGGCGGTGGCGGTCGCCACCCCGCTCGCGTGCATCAGGAGGTTGAGGACCGTGCGCTCGACCCCCAGGATCGCCCTCGCGTCGCCCCGGACGACGAGGACCGTCTCCCCTGGCCGGACCCGGGCACCGTCCGGTACGGCCCGCACGACGGCGAGGCCGACCGCGCGCGCGGCGAGCCTCGCGGCCTCGACCCCGGAGACGACCCCGCGGGCCTGCGCCTGGACGGCCCCCTCGGCCGGGACCGCGTGCGGGAGCACCGCGCGGCTCGTCCGGTCCCGGCCCACCCGGTCCTCGGCGAGCGCGGTCCGGACCAGGCGCTCGAGGGCCCGCCGGCTAGCCCGGGCGGGCGGCGCCATCGCCTCCCTTCCGGTCCGCTCCGGCGAGCTCCCGCACGAGCCGCTCGAAGTCGTCGGCGACGTCCGGGCGGAGCGCGGCGAGGTTCAGCCGCTCGAGGTCCTTGACGCGCCGGCGGGCGCTCGCGAGGTCGCCGCGAGCGAACGACAGCTGGGCGAGCCGCAGGACGACGTCGACCTCGTCGGCCGGGGCGCCGAGCTCCCGCACGATCCGGTAGGCGTCCAGGAGGTCGGCCTCGGCCCGGTCGAACTCCCGACGGTCGAGGGAGATCTTGCCGGCGATGATCAGCGACTGGACGAGGCCGAAGCGGTCGCCGATCCGCTCGAGCGTGTCGCGCGCGCGGACGTTCGTGCTCGCCGCCTCGTCCAGACGGCCGGCCCCGCGGAGGACGTCCGCGGCGTTGAACAGCGCCCAGCCGACGCGTCGAGGGTCGCGAGCCTCCTCCCCGAGGCGCGTCGCTTCGTGGAACTCGGCGAGCGCCTCCTCGAGCGAAGCCCCGGCCGACGGCAGGCTGGTGAGCAGGACCCCGACGAACATGTGGGCGTGCGACGCGCCGCGCAGGTCGCCGAGGCGGGCGAGCGCCGCGCCCGCCTCCCGGCCCTCGGTGAGCGCCTCCTCCAGTCGGCCGAGCATCCGCAGGACGCTCGCGCGTCGCACCTGACCGAGCGCGACCGCCCTGGCGTTGTCCGTCGCCCGCGCGAGGGCGAGCTCGGCGTCATGCTCGGCGAGCGCCTCCGCGTACCGCCCGAGGTAGAACAGCGACTCCCCGCGGAGGTGCCGCAGCGCGATCAGGACGAGCGGGTGGCCCTCCAGCCCCTCGGTCGACAGGAGCCTCCGGGTGACCTCCTCGGCGCCCTTCCAGTCGCCCAGGTCCGTCTGGACCCTCGCGAGGAACGTCTCGGCGAGCGCCCGCAATGGGAGCGGTACGCGTCGGGCGAGGCCGGGCCGACCGAGGTGGCGACGCAGGAGCGTCTCGGCGTCGTGGAACTCGCCGGCGAAGTCCATCTGTTGCGCGAGCTCGAGGACCAGGTCGGTCTCGCCGGTCCAGTCGTCCGGGGTCAGATGGCGGAAGCTCTCTAACGCCCGCTCGAGGTGGCGCCGGGCCTCGCCGGGGGCGTGGGCGGCCGCGGCGATGTCGGCGGCGGCCCGGTTGTACCGGAGCGACTTCTCGTGGACCCGACCGAGGTAATAGTGGCGGGCGAGGACGTAGATCGTCGCGGCGTCCGCGGTCCCGGTCGTCTCGAGGGCCGCCCCGACCCGGCGGTGCAGCAGGCGTCGGCGGGTCTCGGTCAGCCGCTCGTAGAGCTCGGAACGGACCCGGTCGCTCACGAACAGCAGGCGCTCGCCCGGTCGTTCGAGCAGGAGGCCGCGCCCGACCAGCCGGTCGACCAGCTCGGCGAGGCGCTCCTCGTCCTCCCCGCTCGCCGAGAGCAGGAGGGCGAACGGCACCTCCGGCCCGACGACCGAGGCGACCGCGACGACCCGCTCCTCCTCCTCCCCGACCGGGGCCGGCGGGCGGGCGCCGTCGGGCGTGGCGCCGTCCGGCCCCGGGGCCTCCTCGCCCGCCGGACGCGGGATGCGCCGGTCGAGCTGGAGGAGGAGGAGCGGGTTCCCGCCCGTCTCCGAGTAGCGCCGCGCGACCTCCTCGTCGGTGAACTCCCGCTCGGGCTCGTAGGCGTGCAGGAACTCGGCGACCTCGCCGGAGGTGAGCGGCTGGAGGACGACCCGGCGCGCGTCGGTCGCCTTCTCGAACTTCTCGAGCCGGCCGCGGCGGGCCGGGGGGAGCTCGGAGAACGGCCGGACCGTCGCCAGGATCCAGAACGGGTACTCCCGGAGCTGACGCGCGACGAACTCGATCGCGTCGAGCGACGGGTCGTCCGCCCGGTGCAGGTCCTCGAGGATGAGGGCGGTCGGACGCTGCCGGACGAACTCCCGGAACTGCCGCGCGAGGCCCTCCCAGAGCGCCTCGCGACCGCCCTCCGGCGGCTCGTCCGGGTCGCCGAGGGCGGTCAGGATCCGCTCCTCGACGCGCACCGGCCCGCGGGCCCGCTCCTCGAGGCCAGGGGCGAAGCCGATCAGGACCTCGGGCTCGAGCGCGAGGCCCCGGGCCTCGCCGGAGGCCGCCGCGCGCTCGCGGGCGTTGACGAGCGCCTCCCGAAGGACCTGGAACGGGGGCGGGGCATCGGCGGCGACGGCCCGGCCCTCGAGGACCCGGATCCCCCGCCCCTCCATCTCGTGGACGAGCTCGGCGACGAGCGTCGACTTGCCCACCCCCGTGTCGCCGACGAGGAACGTCACGCCCCCGCTGCCGGCCCGGGCATCCTCGTAGCGGCGCCGCAGCGCGTCGACGGTCTCGAGCCGACCGACGAACCCTGGACGCTCGAGGTCGACCGCCATCGTCCCCGCCGGATCGCGAACGGACCTAGCTCCTTCGCGCCGGCGCGGCCACGAACGGCAGCTCGACGACCCGGGCCGGCGCGGCCCGGCCCCGCACCTCGACCGCGACCTCGGTGCCGGCCTTCGTGAGCTCCTTGGGAAGGTAGGCGAGCGCGATCCCCCGTCCGAGGCCCGGCGACAGCCCGCCGCTCGTGGCCACGGCGACCTGCGCGCCGGCCGCGAGGACCGGAGAGCCGTGCCGCGGGATCGCGCCGGGGTCGACCATCTCGATCCCCGCGAGCCGGACCGGCAGCCCCTTCGCGATCTGCTCCTCGAGCGCGGCGCGCCCGACGAACGCGTGGTCGAGCTCGACGAACCGCTCCTGGCCGGCCTCGATCGGCGTCCGGTCGCGGTGGAACTCTTGGCCGGAGAGGAGGTAGCCCTTCTCGAGCCGCAGGGTGTCGCGGGCCCCGAGGCCGATCGGCGTGGCGCCGCCGGCGACGAGCGACTCGGCGACCGCGTCCGCGACCTCGGACCGGACGAACACCTCGTACCCGAGCTCGCCGGTGTAGCCGGTCCGGCTCACCAGCATCTCGCTCGCGAGGTCCGCCGGGAACACCGCGCCGAGGCGGCCCTCGGAACCGCGGGGCTTGCCGGAGGCGGGGAAGAACGCGGCGCGGTAGAAGCCGAGACGGCCCAGCGACCAGCCGAACCTCGTCTCCAGGAGCTCCCGCGCCCGGGGGCCCTGGACGGCGAGGAGGGCGACCGCGCCGTTCCATCGGCGGATCGTCGTGTCGGGGGCGCGGTGCTGGCGGAGGATCTCCTCGATGTCCGCCGCGCGGGAGGCGTTCGGCACGACGACGAACCGCTTCGTGAGCTCGGAGCCCGAATCGATCCGGGAGATCAGCAGGTCGTCGACGATCGCCCCGGTCGATTCGAGCAGGAACGTGTAGCGGACCCGTCCGGGGTCGAGGGCGTCGACGTTGGCCGTCGTCCTCCGCGACAGGAGGTCCGCTGCGTGGCCCCCCTCGACCGTGAACAGCCCCATGTGGGAGACGTCGAACAGCCCGACGCCGGTGCGGACCGCCCGATGCTCGGCGAGGATGCTCGTGTAGTAGAGCGGCATCTCCCATCCCGCGAACGGGACGAGGTGGGCCCCGTGACGGACGTGGAAGGCGTGGAGCGCGGTGCGGACGAGCGGCGCGGCGGCGGCGGCCGGGGGCGCGGCGCTCACGTCACGAGCTCCCCCAGGCGCCCTTCGGCCGCCGCCTGCCGGATCTCCACGGCGACCCTGCGCCCGCTGCTCATCGGGGACCTCCACAGCGCGTTACCGTAAGGATGTCCCACGCCGAGATGAACGTTCGTCCCGCCCCCGATCCGCGCGGCGACGTCGAAGACGCTCGGATGGCCGTCCTTGTCGAGGCAGGTCTGCAGGCAGAACGGGCCGAGGATCCCGGGGGGGTACTTCGCCCGGCTCGCCTCGACGAACCGCTCCGCGAGACGGAACACCTCCTCGAGGATCGACTCCCGGACCGTGAGCGTCCCGTGCCCGACGACGGTGTACTCCGGGATCCGGGCCGTCTCCGGGAGCGCGAGCTGCTGGGCGGCCGGTAGCCGCACCATGCCGTCCAGGTCGCTCTCCCGACGCTCGTCGACCCCGAGCAGCTCGAGGCCGTCGGCTCGGGGCGCGAGCGGGGAGAAGAAGAAGTTGAAGTTGAACACCGGCCCGAGGATGTACTCCTCGATCCGCGCGGTCGCGAGGTCGGACGGAAGGATCGTCCCCCGCGCGATCAGGCGCTCGCTCTTCTCGCGGTACTCCTCGGGGCTCGCGACCGTGAAGAAGCCGCGCTCGAGGCGCCGGCTTGCGTGGGGAAGCTTGACGATGGCGAGGCGGTCGATCGCTTCCGGTCCGGCGAGACGCCGGGGCGTCGGCACCCCCGCCTGCTCGAGGAGGGCGTAGTAGTTCTCCCGCTCGGTACGCTCCTCGATCCGAAGCATCGCGCGGCTCCCGAACATCGGGACGCGGAACTCGCTCTCGATCGTGTCGAGAGGAACGTAGGAGCTGAACGCCCGGTTCGGCACGAGGATCGCTCCGCAGCGCCGGAGGCGCTCCTGCTGGGCCGGGGCGGCGAGGTCGGCGAACTTCGGGTACGTCCAGACGTCGTCGACGCACCCCCGGTGGCGGGCCCCGTCGGGACCGCGCACGGTCCGGAAGTAGCGGGCGTAGGTCGCCTCGCGCCCGGCCTGGGCGAGGACGACCGTCGGCAGCCCCTCGGTCGCCGCGCCGTCAGCGATGTCGAGCGCGGAGTGCGAGCCGACGGTCGCGACGGTCGGGGTCTTCGGATAGCCCGCGACGATCTGCTGCAGCTCAGAACGGGCGAGCGCCATCGCCGGACCCGCACGGCCGCGGCGCCTTAACGGCTCGGGCGACCCGCTCCGGCGAGAGCGGCAGCTCCGTGAGGTGGGCCCCCACGGCGTCGCGGACCGCGGCCGCCACCGCCGCCGGCACCGGGATGATCGGCGGCTCCCCCAACCCCTTCGCGCCGAACGGCCCGGCCCCGGGGAACCCTTCGACGAACACCACCTCGATCGGAGGGACGTCCCCGATCCTGGGGAGGCGGTAGTCGAGGAGGCCGGGGTTCGTGAGGCGGGCCTCCTCCGACCATACCGCCTCCTCGGTCAGGGCCGCCCCGAGGCCCATGACGACCCCCCCCTCGACCTGCGCGCGGGCGGCGCCGGGGTCGAGGACGGTCCCGACGTCGTGGAACGCCGCGTAGCGGACGACGCGGACCGCGCCGGTCGACCGGTCGACGGCGACCTCGGCCGCGTGCGCCACCCCGGTGAAGTCCTGGTACGGGTAGAAGCTCCCGTCGACGACGAGCGACGCGTCGATCGTGCCCGGCGCCCCGAAGTGCCGGCCGGACGAGCGGAGCCCCCCCGCGGCGCGCTCCTCGGCGGTCAGCAGGCGGCCGACCGGCGTCGCGGACGCGCCGGCCCGAACGACGAGCCGTCCCCCGTCGACCCCGAGCGCCACCGTCCCCGTGGCGCCGGCCCTCCGAGCGAGCTCGGCGAGGAGCGCGAGCGCCGCCTCGTCGACCGCCCGGCCGAGCGCCCCGACGGTCCGGCTCCCGTAGACCCCGGAGTCGAACGGCGCCTCGGACGTTCCGGCGTAGGCGACGCGGACCCGGTCGAACGGGATCCCGGTCCGGCGCGCCGCGACGGTCGCGAGGCCGACGAGGACGCTGCCGCTGCCGATCTCCCGCTCGCCCTGCTCGATGACGAGCTCCTCCTCGTTCAGGCGCAGCCGGGCCTCGCCCCCGGCGCCCGTGTTGGTCGACCAGAAGCCGACCCCGATCCCCACGCCGTGCCCGTCCGCGAGGGTGCGGCGCCACTCGGCGGCGCGAGCTCGGGCCGCCTCCAGCGCGGCGGCGAGCCCGAACGGTCCGACCGCCTGCCCGAGCGGGGTCGTCATCCCGGCGGTCCAGAGGTGGGCGGCGCGGAACGCGTCCGGGTCGGCCCCGACGGTCCGGGCGACCTCGGCGACGTGCGACTCGGCCACGAACGCCGCCTGGGGCGCGATCGGGGCGCGGTGCGGGCCGAACGGGGGCTTGTTCGTCCGGACGGCGAACCCCTCGACCTCGAACGCGTCCGTCCGGTACGGTCCGAGGAGGAACCCGATCGAGTAGCCGGTGGCGAAGTCCCGCCCGGGGAGCGACGTGCCGACATCGAGGAGCAGACGGACCCGGCGCGCGACGATCCGGCCGCCGCGTACCCCGGTCTCGAGGCGAGCGACCAGCGGGAGCGTCGAGCGTCCGAGGAGGAACTCCTCGCGGTAGGTGAGCGCGAGCCGGACCGGGGCCCCGGCGGCGCGAGCGAGGAGGAGCGCGTACGGTTCGAGCAGCGCGGCGCCCTTCCCGCCGAACCCTCCCCCGACCCAGGTCCCTTCGACGTCGACCGAGCCCTCCGCGAGGCCGAGGATCGACGCGACGTCCTCGCGCACCCCGAACGGCGACTGCGTCGTCGTGCGGACCTTCCAGCGGTCGCCGACGACCTCGCCGAGGCAGGCGTGCGGCTCGAGCGCGACCTGGTGGACCCCCGCGGTCCGATAGGTCTCCGCGACGACCGTCTCCGCGCTCGCCAGCTCACGGTCGACGTCCCCGCGTCGCGCGAGGACGTGGGCCGCGACGTGCGGTGAGCTCTTCGCCGCCGTGCCGGGCCATTCCGGGAAGACCGCGTCGATGTCCGCGACGGCCGGCAGCTCCTCGAGGTCGAGACGGACCGCCCGGGCCGCGTCGCGGGCGAGCGCGAGGGTCGGGGCCGCTACGGCGGCGAGCGGCTGAGCGCGGTAGACGACCTCCCGCTCGGGGAACGGCGGACGGTCCGGGTCCCCTCGAGCGCCCGCGAGCCGGGGCACGTCCGCCGCCCCGACCGCGACGACCGACGGGAGCGCTCGGGCAGCAGAGAGGTCGACCGAGCGGATCGTCCCGTGGGCGACCGGGGCGAGGACGAGCGCCCCCCACAGCATCCCCGGCGCCGCGACGTCGGTCCCGAACTCGACCGCGCCGCGGACCTTCGCCTCCGCGTCCGGTCGGCGGACCGCGCTCACGGGAGCCCCCGCCGGGCGCGGTCGACCGCGCGTGCGATCGCGACGTAGCCGGTGCACCGGCAGAGGTTGCCGCCGAGGCCCCGCAGGAGCTCGGCCGTCGGGGCTGCGCTCCCGCGTTCGCGCAGCAGGCCGGTGAGGGCCATCACGAACCCCGGCGTGCAGTAGCCGCACTGGGCCGCCCCCTCCTCGACGAACGCCTCCTGGACGAGCCGTCCCACAGGATCGTCGGCGGCGGCCTCGACCGTGGTCACGGCCGTCCCCTCGAGCTCGCGGGTCAGCGCGAGGCAGCTGAGCCGCCCGTGGCCGTCGACCAGCACCGTGCACGCCCCGCAGCCGCCGGAGCGGCACCCTTCCTTCGTGCCCCGAAGGCCGAGGCGCCAGCGGAGGGTGTCGAGGAGGCGTTCGTCGCCCGGCACCCCGTTGAGCGGGACGGGCCGGCCGTTGACGTGGAGGACCGCCGACATCTCGCTCAAGGACGGCCTCCGGGCCGGGGGACGGCGCGGGCGACCGCGCGCGAGCAGAGGGTCGAGGCCAGGCGGCGGCGATGCTCGTCGCTCGCTCGGCGGTCGGCGACGAGCCCCGGGTGCTTCGACAGGCGTTCGGCGGCCGCAGCGACCTCCGCCTCCCCGGGTCGGGGACCGTGGAGCTCCCCCGCGGACTCCGGGACGAGCACCGGGCGCGGCGGCACGCCCCCGAGGCTCAACCGCCAGCGACCGTCCCCGGGCGAGTACGCCACGGTGACGCCGATCTGCGAGATGTCGTTCGCGGGCCGGACCCGCTGCCAGAGGTACGCCGACGAGGGGCGCGCCTCGGGGATCCGGACCGAGCGGATCAGCTCCTCGTGCCCGAGGGCCGTGTCCCGCGAGCCGCGCAGGAACCGGTCGAGGAGGAGCCGACGCACGCCGGTCGGCCCCACCAGTTCGACCTCGGCGTCGAGCGCGAGCAGGACCGGGGTGAGGTCGGACGCCGGCGCCGCCCGGCCGAGGTTGCCGCCGACCGTCGCCTGGCGCCGGAGGGCGGGCGAGCCGACCGCGGCGATCGCCTGGGCGAACGCCGGAAGACGTTGAGGCAGCTCCTCGTCGGCCTCGAGGGAGGAGAGCGGCTCGGTGCTGCCGAGGGTGAGCCCGCCGGCGTCCCAGCGATGGCGGGCCCACGGCAGCCGACGCAGGGAGATCAACCGTCGGGGATCGAGCCGGCGGTCCTCCAGGTCGAGAAGGAGGTCGGTCCCCCCGGCGAGGATCGCGACCGTGCCAGGGACGGCTCGGGCGAGCTCCGCCAGGGCCTCCGCCTCCGTGGCGGGGACGACGAGGTCGACCGGCGTCATCTCCGACGGGCACGTCCGCCGGCCCGCATAGCGGTTCACCACCGGCCGGGGCCGGCAGCCTCGACTTTTTAATTCGGACCGCGTTCGTGGAAGCGAAGCGGCATGCCGTTCGAGCTATCGTTGCGCTACAGCACGCCGCTGACGCCGATCGCCGACCTGGACGAGGTCCTTCGGGAGTTCCTGCGGATGATCGGCTACCTCCCCGAGGGGGAGGACGGCCGGGGCTCGGAGGGCCCGATCGCCCAGAGCCTCGCCTTGCGCCTGGTCCGCGAGTGCCTCCTCCGCGACCCGTCCCGGGCGTGGTACGCCGAGGAGCTCGCTGCGGTCCTCAAGACCTCCAAGCCGACGGTCTACCGCCACCTCAACAAGCTCAAGGCGCTCGACCTCCTCGAGGAGGTCGCGGGGGCGCTGGACGGCAAGGGGAGGAAAGGCTATCGCCTCCGGTACGGGAACTTGGCGCGCGCATGGGATTTCACCGAAGCGAACGCGCAGAACGCCTTACGCCGTTATCGGGAGACGGTGAACCATCTTCAGGAACTGATCGACCGGCGGCCGGCCGAAGGGCCGCCGAAGGGCGCCCCGAGCGCGCGCGCGCCGGCGCGCGAGCGAGGCAGCCGCTGAGCGCACCGGCTCCTGGCGGGAAGCGCCCCGCGATCGTCCTCACGCCGGGCTCGCGGGTCCGCGTCCGGTCCGCCGGTCCGAACGAGGAGGCGATCGTCTCGCTCGGCGTCTTCCGCGGGCTCGTCTCGATCGGCGGGGACAACGCGCTCGCGATCGAGCTCGAGAGCGCCGACCGCGAGGAGCACGGACGCGTGCGGCTGGTCCCGATCTCCGCGCTGCTGGCGGTCGACATCCTCGAGGCCGCCAAGGCCGAAGAGGAGAAGCGGGCCGAGCCGTCGCAGACCCCCGGCTACTTCCGCTAGCGCCGGGGACGATCGGGGCCGGGCTTGCTGGGAGTTCCGCCGCGGCCGACGCCCGCGAATTCGAACCCAGGTCGTTGGCTTCGAAGGCCAACAGGATAGTCCAGACTACCCCACAAGCCCGACGTGCCCGAGAGGGGGTCGACCGTATTTGGCGGTTGCCTCGCGGCGCGCGTCCGGGACGGACGCTCACCCGCCAGGCGCGAGCGGCTCCGGCCGCGCGAACGTCTCGAGGGTCCTCTGGCCGGCGGAGTCGGGGAAGAGCGTAGCCAGCGCGTCGGTCAGCAGGCGGATCCGTTGGCGGACGTACGGCGTGATCCCCGGAAGGTCCCCGAGCCGCTGCGAGAGCGGCAGGTACTTCCGGACGCTCGCCTCGTAGACGGTCGACTGGAGCTCGACCCCGCACCGACCCCCGCCGGCGACGACCGCCGTGCACCGCCCGGAGAGCGGCGGACGCCGGTAGGTCGCCCCGCAGATCCGGCAGCGGAACCGCTGCGTCGCGAACCCCTTCAGGTTGCCCATCACGTCCGGCAGGAAGTGCGCGTTCAGCACGAGGGTCACCGCGTCGGCGAGGTCGACCGCCCGGATCTGGGTGGCGAGGAGGAACGACCGCTCGACCAGGTCGGTCATCGTCCTCCCGTCGCGGTACGCCGAGCGGACTGGTCCGCCCGCGATGCGTTGGGTGTCGTGGGTGAACCCGTACTGCTCCAGCGCGCGGTCCGACGCGAGCCGGTGGCCGACGCGGTCGACGAGGGCCTCGACCTCCTTCGGGGGGGCCCGGCGGGCCGCGGCCCGGTAGAGCTCCAGGGGGTAGCTCGAGCCGACGTCGACGTTCTGGGCCTCCTTGTCGACCTCGGTCGCCACGAGCCGGGTCGTGAGGACGAGCGGCTTGTCCATCGTCGCGCCGCGGCTGTCCGGGAGGTAGGCGCGGGAGAAGTTGAGCAGGGCGTCCATGAGGAGCGTCACCGAATCCTCGTCGCCGTCGCAGTTGCGCCGCTTGGCCGCGTGGAAGACCGGGTGGGCGAAGCACGCCTCCGCTCGGGTGAAGCCGATCAGGCGGCCCGCCACCGCCCCCGAGGTGTGCGGGGCGAGGGCGACCACGAGCGCCCCGACCAGGTCGTCCGGTCCGTCGGCCCGGTAGAACGGCTCCAGCCCGTACAGGCGGACGAGCTCGTCGTCCACGAACCGGGCGAGCCGCGTGAGGTACTCCCCGCACGAGCGCGAGACGACCAGGTCCTGCGGCCGGAGCTCGACCATCTGTTCGGGGTCGGTGAGGGGCGCGCCGGTCTGGTCCACAGCGTAGCCGAGCTCGTGCGCGCGAGCGACGTCGAGACCGATCTCGGCCGGTCGGAAATGCGTGAGCGGCAGGTTCGTGAGGTCGAACCGGGCCGTGCCGTCCTGGTAGACGGAGACCTTGTGCGACGCGCGGAGGATCACTTTCTCGAGCGGTTCGGGGACCTTCCCGACCGACGTCAGCCCCTTGACGCCCTTCGGGCCCGGCGCGTCGGGCAGGCTCAGGCGGGCGAGCGCCTCCCTCCACATCGTCTCCAGCGGGAGCCGTTGCGTCACCGTCTCGCCGGTCGGTTCGGTGTGCCGGCCGCACGGGCAGCGGTTCCAGACGCTCGGCTTGCCGCATGCCGGGCACCGGCGGAGCCCGAGCTCGACGCGGGCCTCCGCCTCCGCGCTCCTCCGGGCCGCCTCGGGGATCGACCGGGTCGGGCCCCCGAGGTCCCCGACCGGGAACAGCCCATGGACGTTCGGCTGCATCGCGCGATGGTACGCCTTCTCGGGCCGGCCGACGCGCCCCCCGATCCGGGACGGGGCCCGCGCGCGGACGGTCAGCCCGCTGAGCCGGCTCACGTAGGCGAGCGGGTCGTCGTCGACCGGCTCGAGCGGCGCCCGCCGTCGCAGCTCGTCGCCCTCGGCCGCGAGGCCGAGGCCCAGGACGAGCGCGGCGCTCGGGTCAGGCTCGCCGCGGAGACGACCCCCGTCCAGGGGCCGGAAGAGGAAGCCGAGGCGGACGAGGAGATCGTGCCACTCCGCGTCCCCCGGTAGCTCGAGGGCGCCGTCGCTCCAACGCCCGGAGCGCTCGACGAACTCGCTGAGGGCGCGGACCTCGGGCGGGGTGAGGTCGTGCCAGAACAGGAGCCAGCGGGGGTGTAGCGGCACGCCGCGGGTCCGGGACAGCCGGACGGCGTCCTCGAAGGTGGACGACCCGTCCGGCTCGTTCCGCTCGACGCCGGCCGCGCGGAGCTCCTGCGCGTGCCAATCTCGTGAGTAGGCCCCGGGAACGAGGGGACGGTTGTTCTCGAGGAACTCCCCGAAGCTCACCAGGATCTCGCCGAGGTCGACGATCTTGCGGATGCGAGGGAGGAGCTCCTGGGCCGCGGCGACGTCGTCGACCGCCGTGACGCTGCCGTCGTCAAGCTCGACGATCGGCCCCTGCAGCTCGTCACAAACGCCGATCGCCGCCGCCTTGCCGGGGTACTCGAGCTTCACCTGCGTGCCGATCGCGACGAAGTGCTGCAGTACGACCATCGTCGCGGGAGGCAGGCCGCAGGAGGCGAGACCGGTCGTGCGCGCCCGGCCGTAGACGAGGCGGAACCCTCCGGGCCGGTTCGGATGCGCCAGGACGGGGCGGCCCCCGACCGCATCCTGGAGGTACTTCGGCTGATGCGGGTCGTCCTCCTCCGAGGCACGCTGGCCGATCCGGGAGAGGAACCCCCAGCCGTCCAACCCGAGCTTGTCGACGATCTTCCTCAGCTTCGGCGCCTTCTGGCAGAGCCCCTCGGCGATCACGAGGCACGCCCCGCCGCGCAAGCCGTTCGTCGGGACCCGAGGCAGGTCGCGGAACGCGCTGACCTCGGCGTCCCCCTCGGTCGCCTCCCCGGAGATCGCGACCGGCAGGTGCGAGACGACGAGCTCGATCTCCTCCGCGCTCGGGACGTACTGGAGATGCTGGTAGAACTTGTAGAGCGGGATCTCCTCCTTGAACCGGCCGACCTCGGCCGGCTCCGCCCGGTAGGCGGCGATGCCGAGGTCGCGGCGGACGATGTCGGCGAGCAGGACGCTCAACGCCTGGGCGGTGCCGCCCGCGGCGCGGATCGGTCCGGCGTAGCCGAGCTCGAGGTACGGAGGGGCCGCGCCGAAGCTCCTCAGCTCGACGTCCGCGAGCCCCTCGAGGGGCGCGACCAGGATCCCCTCGGTGAGGACGGCGAGCCCGACCCGGACGGCGACCTCGACACGGTCCTTCGCCGAGCCGGGCCGGCTCGGGTCCCGGGCGAGCCGGCGGGCCAGGGTGACGGCGAGCTCCTCCCTCGGCAGCGTGCGGGCGAGCTCCCGGATCTCGTGGGCGATCCCGTCGACGTGCAGGTGGGAGAGCAGCTTCTCGACACGGCTCGCCATGTCCTGGGCGCGCGGGATCTCGGGGGCCTCGAACGGATCGAGGCCCACGCTCCGCGCCCGAGAGGCCGCGACGTACGCCCGGTCGACCCCGTCCTCGATCCTCCGGAAGTACGATTCCACGCCCCCACGAGCCGGTCGCGGCTCATAACAGCGCACGGGCCGACGGGCCCGGGCTCGCCCCGGAGGGCGTGCTCCGGCGGGGTCCGGGGAGAGGCGCTACGACGGCCCTGGGCCGTGACGGGGCACGGGGAAGGCGTCCAGGAACGACCACCACGCCCCGATCGAGCTCCGGGAGGCGCGCAGCGCCGCGAGCCGCGCGGCGGGCGAGTGCGCCAACAGTCCGTTGAGGACGTTGCGCTCGGCGCGGGAGTGTTCCACGTCGGCTCCCGTGTGCACCCGGAAGAACTCGTGGGTCGGACGGTCCCGGATCCCGTAGTGGGCGCGGAGGCCGCGCGACTTCTCGGCCGCGATCTCCGGGAAGATCGACTCGTAGGCGTAGAGGGCGGAGACGGCCTCCGCCGGGCCCTTGCGGGTCAGGCGTTCGTAGCAGTCGAGCAGCGCCGAGGTCGCCCCGAGCGGCCGAGCCGCGAGCGTCGCCCGCCGGGACAGCCCGATGCCGCGAGCGAAGTCGAGCCACAGCTCCGGATGGGTCGGCGCCCGTCCTTCCTCGTCGATCAGGTTCTCGAGGAGGACCCGCCGGTCCTCGGACCGTTCGAGCCGGGAGTAGGCCGCGGCGACGAACCGGGGGAACGCCGCCTCGAACCGGTAGTACTGTCCCGCGTAGTCCCGGAGGGTCTCGAGCGGGAGCTCCCCGTGCGACCACGCGACGTAGAACGGATGCTTCAGGAGGTGGCGTTCGCGCAGTAGCTCGTCGATCGGCCCGACCGTGCGGTCCATACGCACCCGAAGAGCGGGAGCGTAACTAGCTTTCGACGGCGGCTCCGGCGCACCGGCGCGGCCGTCCACGTCCGGCCTGCGCGCGCGGAATCCTCGCCGGAGCGACAAAACCCACCGTCACGACACGTCAAGGTTCCGCTTCACGCAAATGTTTATGTAGCGTCCTCCAGAATCGGGTCCCAGAGCGTATGACGCTCGTCTGACAAACAGGACGGGAACAGACGATGAAGTCCATCATCCAGGAAGCGATCGCGAAGCACCAGGAGAACCAGAGCCTGGTCGAGGAACGAAAGCCGGCCGCCCCGGCGTACCAGAACGCCGACGACGCGGAGCTCGCGAAGCTCGCGGAGACGTTGAAGGTCAACATCCGGATCGTGGGCTGCGGCGGCGGAGGGTCGAACACGATCAACCGCTGCGTCGAGGAGGGGATCCAGGGCGCGGAGATGTGCGCCATCAACACCGACGCGAAGCACCTCCTCACGATCCACGCTCCGAGGAAGATCCTGATCGGGCGCCGCGCGACCAAGGGCCTGGGGGCCGGCGCGCGACCGGAGATCGGCGAGGAAGCCGCGCGCGAGAACGAGGAGGAGCTCCGTCAGTTTCTGACCGGAGCGCACATCGTCTTCGTCACGGCGGGGATGGGCGGGGGCACGGGCACCGGCTCGGCGCACCTGGTCGCCCGCCTCGCGAAGGAGGCCGGCGCCCTCACGATGGGCGTCGTCACCCTCCCGTTCGCCGGGGAAGGCGCGGCGAGGATGGAGCAGGCCCGGGACGGGCTGGAGCGCCTCCGCCGGGTCTGCGACACGACCATCGTCATCCAGAACGACAAGCTCCTCGAGCTCGTCCCCCGCATGCCCCTCGACTCGGCGTTCAAGCTCGCCGACGCGGTCCTCATGACCGCCATCAAGGGGATCACCGAGATCGTCACTCGGCCCGGGCTCGTCAATCTCGACTACGCCGACATCCTGACCGTGATGAAGGACGGCGGGGTCGCCCTGATCGGCCTCGGCGAGAGCGAGAGCGCGACGGACCGCGTGACCGAGGCGGTCACGGAGGCGCTGACATCCCCGCTGCTCGGCTCCGTCGAGCTGAAGGACGCGACCGGAGCGCTCGTCCGCGTCATCGGCGGACCGACGATGACGGTCAGCGAGGCGGAGAAGGCGGCGGCGCTGGTCGGCGGGAAGATCTCGAAGCGCGCCCGCATCATCTGGGGCTGCTCGGTCGAGAACTCCTCGGAGATGGAGAACACGATCAAGGTGCTCCTGATCATCACGGGAGTCCGCGCGACCAGCCTCCTCGGCCAGAAGGGAGGCTACGCGAGCGGTGAGTCCGAGGAAGTCATCGACCTCGTCCGCTAGGCCCCCACGGCCGCGCGCCCGCTACCTCGGGATCGAGGTGGTCGGGGAACCCCTTCCCTCCCTTTCCCCCCGCGCTTGGGAGTCGCTCCTGCGCGCCGGCGTGGAGCGGCTCGGACCGCCGGCGCCGGCGTACCGGCTCATCCGCACGGACGGGCGCAGGGCGGTGGTCCGCGTCGACCACCTCGCGGCCCCGAGGGCGCGGGCCGGCTGGAACGGCCCGCTGCCCGAAGGGGGCGGTCACGCGATCGTGTCGGTCCGGACCTGGGGCACCCTGATCGGAGCGAAGGCGTGGCTAGGAAAGCGAGCCGCCCAGGGCGGTCGTCGGCATGCCAGGGGCGGTCCCGGGGCCCGACGACCCGACGTAGGTTGACCGTGCCTCTCGGCGGCTAGCGATCCCCTTCGCACCGAACGGGATCGCCGATCTCGGTCCGGGGCTGCGGGCCGCTGGGGCCCGTCCTGGTGGCGCTCCCGGATCGGGGGTCGCGGACGCCGGCCCGCCTACCCGAGCGTCACGGAGTAGGTCGCGACCTCCAAGGCGAGGGTGGTCGCCGTCACGTTGAGGTAGACGGTACCGAGAGGGCCGTTCATCGAGAACGGACCGACACAGGCGCTCGACGTCTTCGGGATGCACACCGCGCTCCCGCCGAGCGAGGCCGTCAGCCCGCTGAGGTAGGCGTACCAAGCCACGGCGTAGGGGCTCGAGACCGCGATCGACGTCACGCCGGACAGGTTGAACTTGGAGGACGGCAGGTCGATGCTCAGGAGCGAGACCAGGCGGGCCGAGAACTCGGCCGTGCCGGTGCCCTCTTCCGTGCCGACGCCGCCGCGGAACTCGGGGATCCACGCGCTCAGGTTGCCGCCCGACGAGCTGATGGACGGGGCGACGAGCATCCGGGGCTGTCCGTTCGGCTGCACGTAGACCACCGCCCCCTGGTCGAACGCCACGATCTGGGCCGGCGTGTAGGTGTTCCTCAGGTCGACGACGAACGACGCCCCGACCGCTCCGGAGCTCTTCTGGGGCTCCGTCGTCGCCGAGAAGAACGGGCAGGTCTGGCCGGTCACCTTGCTCCAGGTCTCGGTCCATCCACCGGAGCTGCCGGAGCCGGTGTAGCCGGTGTTGTTGTAGTTGACCGTCCCGCCGGAACCCGAGACCGTGTCCGAGTTCGAGGCGTTGCCGTACGGGCACGTCGAGGTGGAGGCGTTGGCGGCGTCGAAGCCGGTGTAGTAGACCGCCGCGTTGGTGTTCGAGGTCGTGGTGCTGTCGTGGGACCCCCACGCCGACTCGACGAACGACGAGGAGGCCCCGTTGGCGCTCCACGAGGTCGCATCGTGGTTCCCGACGAGCATGAGCCTCACCGTCGCCCCGCCCGCGCCGGAACACGACACGTTGTCCCAGCTCCCGACCACGGTCATGTGGACGCCGGAGCCGCCCGTCGCGTTGAGGTAGACGTTGTCGTGGCTCCCGACGACGATGACCGTATTGCCGACCCCGCCGGTCGCCCCGACGACCACCGTCGAATTGCTCGTCGTGAAGTTGAGGTGGAGGTTGGCCCCGCCGGTGACCGAGATGAAGTGGCTGCCGTTGGTGAAGTTCTGCGTCAGGGTCGTCCCTCCTTTGCAGGTCACGTTCGTTGGGTTCTGGGTGCCGAGCGGGGTGAACGAGCAGCCTGAGCCGTCGAGGTTCCCTCCGGCCGGCCATCCCCCGGGGCCATGGTAGCCCACCGGGCCCACCGCGGTGAACGACACCGTCAGCTGCGAACCCCGGGCGCCCGGCCCGATCGACGCCCCGTCGCCGGTCGCGAACGGCGGCGCGCCGACGGAACCGAGCACCACCGGTTGCGACACCACCCCTCCGATGGCCTGTACGCCCGCCGCGCCGCGGAGGACCGCCGCCAGTCGGGCGACCTGGTTCTCGACCTGGAGAGCGTGGTTCGCGTCGTTCACGCGCATCTGGCCCGGTAGCTGCGTGCCGAGGTAGTTGGCCAACATCGTCACGACCAACAGGAGACCGAGCAGCGTCGCGACCGCCGACGCTTGAGCGCGGCGGCCGCGGCGCCTCCAGCCTCGCCGCGCGAGCCGAAGCGACCGGGCGGTCCGGGCGCCCCGGGTCCCGCGCGGCGGGCCAACGACGGTCGCGCGGGCTACGCGTACGCCGTGGGCGCGGGGGGTACCGCACGAGCGCGCGACGCGCACGATATGGGCCAAAGCCGACCTCCGGAGGTAGTACAATTCCTGGGTCGGCTACATACGGCTTGCGTCGCGCTGCGAGGGGGCCACCGCGTTCCGCCGCGAACGTTATCAGCCGTCCACCCTCCCCGTTCCGGGTAAGGCGCGTGGAGGCCGACCTCGGCTCGGTGCGCCGTGTGGAGCGGGCAATCCTCTCCGTTGAGGACAAGGCGGGGCTCGCGCCGTTTGCGACCGGCCTCGCCAGCCTCGGCGTCGAGCTCTGGGCGACCGGGGGAACGCGCCGCGCGCTCGAGAACGCCGGCTGTGCCGCCCGGTCCGTCGAGGAGCTCACGGGCGTCGACGCCTGGTTCGGCGGTCGCGTGAAGACGTTGCACCCTGCCGTGTTCGGCGGGATCCTCGCCCCCCGCACGACCGAAGGGCTGGAGGAGGTTTCCCGGCGGGCCCTGCGGACGTTCGATCTCGTGGTCGTGAACCTCTATCCTTTCGAACGCCACCTCGCCGCGAACCCGAACGCTGCGGACCGTGAGGAGTTCATCGACATCGGGGGCGTCTCCCTCGTGCGCGCCGCCGCCAAGAACCATGCCGCGGTCGCGGTAGCGAGCGACCCGTCGCAGTACCCCGGGATCCTGACCGAGCTGCGGGTGCGCCAGGGCGGGCTGAGCGCCGCGACGCGGCGTCGCCTCGCGGTCGAGGCGTTCGGGCGATGCTCGCGGTATGACGCCGCCATCGCGGCGGGACTCGGAGGGGCCCCGGGGCCGGAAGGGTTTCCGTCGGAGGTCGTCTTTCGGTCGGACCCGCTCTCGCTCCGGTACGGAGAGAACCCCCACCAGCGCGCCCATGCGTACGCCTTCGGCGGACCGGCTCCGTTCGACGAGCCGGCGATGCCGTTCGAGGTGCTGAAGGGGTCGTCCCCGTCGTACACGAACCTGCTCGACCTCGAGACCGCGGTCGGCCTGGTCGAGGAGTTCGCCGAGCCGGCCGCGTGCGTCGTCAAGCACGCGACCCCCTGCGGCGCCGCGACCGCGACGACCGTCCAGGAGGCGCTTGCCGAGGCGATCGCGACCGACCCCGTGGCGCGGTACGGGTGCGCCGTCGCGGTCAACCGTCCGTTCGGGGCGGAGGCCCTCCCGGCGTTGCACGGGGTCTTCGTCGACCTCCTGGTCGCTCCCGAGTTCGCCCCCGAGGCCCTGGAGGCGCTCGGTCGGCGGCCGAAGATCAAGCTCGTGCGGGCCCCGATCCACCATCCGAGCCTCCGGCGCTGGGACGCCCGGACCGCGCTCGGACGCCTCTTGGTACAGGAGACCGACCGACGGCCCCTAGCGCTCCGCGAGCTCCGTCACGTGACCGGCCCCGAGCTGGAGCCTGCCGACCTCGCGTCGCTCGCCTTCGCCTGGAGCGTCGTCCGGCACGCCCGGTCGAACGGCATCGCCCTCGCCCGGGGTTCGGCGACGGTCGGTATCGGCTCCGGCCAGCCGACGCGCGTGAAGGCGGTGGAGCTCGCCTGCGGGGTCGCCGGGGACCGGGCCCGAGGCGCGGTGCTCGCGTCCGACGCGTTCTTCCCGTTCGCGGACGGGATTGAGGTCGCCGCGCGCGCCGGCGTCCGTGCCGTCGTCCAGCCTGGTGGCAGCCTGCGCGACCCCGACGTCGTGGCCGTCGCGCAGCGCTCGGGGATGTCGATGTACTTCACCGGCTGGCGGGTGTTCCGCCACTAAGGCCGGCGCCCTTCGCGAAGTAGCGTCGGAGGATCGCGCGGAACGCCACGGGGTCGATCGGGCCGACCTCCCGTCCTTTCTCGGTGCCGGACTCGACGAACAGGTACGTCGGGATCGCGTGGATCCCGAACGAGCGGGTCACGACCTCCGCCTCGTCGACGTTCACGCGGGCGAACTTCACGCGGCCGGAGAGCCGGGCCGCGAGCTCCCGTAGGGTCGGTTGGATGGTCCGGCACGGGGCGCACCAGTCCGCATAGAAGTCGACGACGACCGGGAGCGGCGAGCGGATCACCTCCGCCTCGAACGTCGCGTCGTCGACGCGGACCATCGGCGTTCGTTCCGTCAGGCCGTCCACCCGGCGATCGAAATCGTGGCCCGCTTTAAGCCTGCGTTTCGTCAGGCGATGGAATTCGCGTGCCGAGACGTCCTGCTCGTGACGGGCTGCCGAGCCCGCAGCGGCTCGCCCGGGCCGTGGTCGCCTGGTTCCTGCGCACCCGACGATCGCTGCCGTGGCGAGGGACGCGGGACCCGTACCGGATCTGGGTCGCGGAGGTCCTGCTGCAACAGACCCGGGTCGAGCAGGCCGCCCCGTTCTACGAGAGGTTCGTCGTGCGGTTTCCCGACGTGCGTGCGCTGTCCCGAGCGAGACCGGCCGACGTGCTGAAGCTCTGGCAGGGCGCCGGCTACTACGCGCGCGCTCGGCGGCTCCACGAGGCCGCCCGGCAGGTCGTCGCTCGGCACGGTGGAACGGTCCCGGCCTCGGTCGAGGAGCTCGAGCGGCTCCCCGGGGTCGGCCCGTACACGGCGCGAGCGGTCGCCGCGCTCGCCTTCGGGGCCCCGGTCCTACCGATCGACGCGAACGCCCTTCGGGTCGCCGCGCGCTGGACCCGAGAGGAACGGGACATCGGCCTCGCCGCCGTCCGTTCGTCCCTGACGGCCTTCCTCGAACGCGCGGCCCCCCGGGGCGACCCCGGAACGTTCGCGGAGGCCGTGATGGAGCTTGGGGAGACGACCTGCCGGCCTCGGGCGCCGCGATGCGGCGCCTGCCCCGCGGCGTTCGGCTGCCGGGCGGTGCGCGAGCTGGCCCGACCCGGAACCCTTCCTCGGCGGACGTTGCGCCCGGTCCGGCCGCACGTTCGGGCGGCGGTCGCCGCCGTGGAACGGGGGGGTCGATGGCTCGTGCAACGGCGGCCCGCCTCCGGGCTCCTCGGCGGGTTGTGGGAGTTCCCGGGCGGAAAGATCGAGCCCGGCGAGTCCCCCGCCGCGGCCGCGCGTCGCGAGCTCCGGGAGGAGACGGGCACGATCGCCGGTCGACTCCACCCGGTCACGGTCGTGCGGCACGCCTACAGCCACTTCACGGTCGAGCTCCACGTCTATCGGGGCGCCGCCCGGCGTGGGGCATCCCGGGCGACGGGATGCCGATGGGCGACGCTCGACGAGATCGCCCTCCTCCCGCTCCCTCGGGCCACTGAGAAGATCGTCGCGGCGCTTCGGTCCGAATCCCGGCCGCGCTCGACGTCAGCCGCCCGGGCCGGGGGCATCGCGCTGCGGGACCGGGAGGGCGTCAGTCGCCGGGACGGACCGGCAGGTCCTTCATCGCTTCGTGGACGGCGGCGACGAACTCCCGGACGGCGAACGGTCGGACGACCGTCGCGCGAGCGCCGAGCGCTTCGGCCTCGTGTCGCAGTCCATCCCGGTCGCGAGGGAGGAGGACGATCGCCCGCAGCTCCGGACGGAGGCGGAGCGCCTCGGTGAGTTCCTCGCGCCAGCGCTCGGCCCCCGAGACCGCGTCGACGACGAAGAGGGCGGTCGTCGGGGCCTCCCACCGCCGCAGCGCCTCGGCGGAACTGAGCTCGAGAGCGACCGGACAGTGCTGCAGGGTGAGGATCCCTCGTAGGAGCAACCTCACGTCATCGTCCGGCACCCAGAGCACCGACGGGATGCTCTCGACGGCCTGGGCAGGACCGAGCTCCGGGGCCACCGCGCCCCCTTGGAGGCTACCGCTCCCCGCGTAGGCGAACATCGGACGGCGCCCCGCCTCCCGCAGGCAGGGGTCTGATGAAAGAAGGGGCCCGAGCCGGTAGATGAACCCTCGGTTCCTCCCGGCCGACCGGGGCGCCATCGCCCACGTTCCGGGGGTGGAGTCAACTATATAGAGACCCGCGGTATCCCCATAGTGGCCTCGGGCATCGGCAGGGCCCGACCGGTGGCACCGTCCACGAGACCGGTCGGGTCCTGTCGGTGCCTACCGGATTGTTGCTGCTCCTCGAACGATAGGTTCTTTTGAACCTCGCGCGGACGCGGTGCGATGAGCCTGCTGTTCCACCCTTCCGAGCACGACCGCCAGGCGTTGCAGTCGGCGGTGAAGACGCTGCGGGAGACGACGGTCGCCGGCCTCGCCGCGACCCTCTCCTGGCGGACCCGCAAGGTCGAGAAGCTGCTCGTGGACGAGCTGACCCGGCCGGGGACGTTCATGGCGTACGACCCGGCGCGTCGCGTCGTCCGCTGGGTCCCCCCGGTGCCGGTCGTCTGGTCCGACCCCCCGGCCGCGGCCGCGACGGCCCCGCCGACCCCTCGTCCGCAGGTCGACCTGGGTCCTACGCTCGCCGCCCCGCCCCCGGTCCTTCGCTCCGGGGAGCTGCGCGCGCACTGCCCGTCGTGCCACGTGGCGCTCGTCGCCTCGGCCTCGGCGAGCCTCAACGTCTGCCCCCAGTGCGGCCGCCTCTTCTCGTCCAGGACCGCGACGTCCTCCGCCGAGCCGGAGCCGGCGCCGTCCGCGGGGTCGCCCGGCGCGACCGACCGTCCCTCGACGACGGTCTACAGCGACCGACGCGCTCAGGAGCTCCTGGCCGCGTACGTCACGGCACAGCCGATCCCCTGCCCGCGATGCCGTACCCCGCTCCGGCACCGGGGGGTGAGCGAGTACGGCTGCCCGAGCTGTGGAGAAACGGTCCGCTTCGGGACCGGCGGGACCGCTCCGACCATCCTGTCCGGACGGCCGACCCCCCCCGCGCCCGCTCCAATCCCCCCCTCGTAGGGGCGACCCGAAGCGGCGCGCCCTCCGCCGGTCCGGTACCGGCGTGCGGTCAGAACGGGACGGCGGTCCGGACCTCGCGCACGAGCTCCCCTCGGGCGATCGCGTCCGCGACCCGACGGATGTCGTCGGCCGAGCTGCGGTCCGCCTCCCAGGGCCGGGCCCGGCCCCGGAGCGCCCGGAGCGCCGCCTCGCTGCCCCGGCCCGCGGTGCGGGGGCGCCGGTGCTCGAGCGCCGAGCCGGCGACGAGCCACTCGATCGCGACGACCTGGCGGGCGTTCGCGAGGACGCGGGAGAGCTTCGCGCCGGCCCACGCCCCCATGCTGACGTAATCCTCCTGGTCGGCGGACGTCGGCACGCTCGTCGCGCTCGCCGGGTGCACGAGCGTCGCGTTCTCGTTCACGAGCGCTGCCGCAACGTACTGCGGCACCATGAACCCGCTCGTCACGCCCGGCTCCGGCGCGAGGAACGCGGGGAGCCCCCGGTTGAGCGCGGGGTGGACGAGCCTCGCGATGCGCCGCTCGGCGAACCCCGCGACGTACTGGACCCCGAGGGCGAGCGCGTCGAGGGCGAACGCGAGCGACTGCCCGTGGAAGTTCCCGCCGTTGACGAACTCGTCCGGCGGGAACACCAGGGGGTTGTCGGTCACCGCATTGAGCTCCCGCCGTGCGGCCGCCTCCGCGAGGGCCAGCGCGCCCCGGGCCGCCCCGAGGACCTGCGGGAGGCATCGGACGGTGTACGGGTCCTGCCCCCCCCACTCCTGCCGCACCACGGCGAGCTGGCTCCCCTCGAGGAGCGCACGCAGCGCGGAGGCGACCGACCGCTCGTCCGGCGCGTGGCGCGCCTCGCCGAGACGGTCGTCGAACGACTGCGGCGAGCCGAGGAGGGCGTCGACGCTCATCCCGGCCGCGACGATCGCCGCATCGAGCAGCTCCCGGGCGTCGGCGACACCGAGCGCGAGGTACGAGGCCATCAGCGCCGTCCCGTTCAGCAGCGCGACCCCTTCCTTCGCCTCGAGGACGAGCGGCTGGAGCCCCTCGCGGGCGAGGACGTCCCGGGCGGGGAGCTGCGCCACGCTGGCCCCGTCCCGGAACGCCCCCTCGCCGGCGACCGTAAGCCCGAGGTGCGCCAGGGGAGCGAGGTCCCCCGAGGCGCCGACCGAGCCCTGTTCGGGGACCCAAGGGACCAGGCGACGGTTGAGGAACTCGGCCAGAAGACCGAGCAGCTCCGGCCGGACCCCCGACAGGCCGTGGGCGAGCGAGTTGAGCCGGAGGAGCATCAGGCCCCGGACGATCTCGGGAGGGAGCGGGGGGCCGGTGCCGCAGGCGTGGCTTCGGACGAGCGAGATCTGCAGCTCGCGGACCTTCTCGCGCGGGATCGTCACCGTCGACAGCGCACCGAAACCGGTCGTGACCCCGTAGACCGCACGCCCGGAAGCGACCGCCCGTTCGACGATGTCGCGGCTCGTGCGCACCCTCGTGAGCGCTTCCGGCGCGAGGGCGACCGACGCGCCCCCGCGGACGACCTCGACGAACCGCTCGAGCGTGAGGGAGCGACCGTCCAGAGGGACGGGCCCGCTCATCGGGTCGGCCTGCCGACCGCTCGCCCTACGCCGGGACCGGGACGACGAGCTCGCCACCCGACTTCTGCAGCGACGGCTGCCGTCGGGTCTTCGCGCCCTTGGTGAGCCAGAAGATCTCCGAGAACTCTTGGACGAGCTTGACGAGCTCCAGCGCGTCCGCGAGGGCGGTCGACTGCCGCGCCTTCGAGGCCTGCTTGAGGATCTTCACGACGAGCTCGGCGAGCTGCGGGTGCTGCTTCGCGTGGTCCGCGGTGACGTAGTCGCCCCAGATGACCCGGATCTCGTGCTTGACCCGCTCGGCGTGCTGCTCCTTCACGGCGGTGTAGCGGGCGAGCTTCGAGCCGTAGGCGGAACGCTCCTCGGGCTTCGCCTCCATCGCCGGGGCCTGCGCCTCGGAGATCAGCTGGTCCATCCGAAGCACCGTGAGCGCCGCGATCTGGGCCTCATGCGGGTCGTAAATACCGCACGGGATGTCGCAGTGGGCGTAGGCGGGTTCGGGCGGTCGAACGGTGTCCCAGAGGCGGGCGGCACCGTCGCGGATCCTGGAGAGCGCCGGCATGGCCGCGGGAACTTCGTGCGGAGGATAAAGGTGCCGGCCGCGGAACCCCCCGAGGGCGGCCCCTGGCGCCGGCTCCGGAGCCGACGCTTCGTCGTGGTCGATGCGTCGATGCTCCCAACGCTCCGTCCCGGCGACCGCCTCCTCGTCGATCCCGTGCCGTTGCGGGAGAGGCCCCCGCGGATCGGCGAGATCGTCGTGCTGACGGACCCCGAGGCGCCCCCGCGCCGGCTCGTGAAGCGGGTCGCGGCCTGCGACGACGCGGCGGCGACGGTGACCGTGCTGGGGGACGCGGCGGGGAGCAGCCGGGACAGCCGGGCGTTCGGGCCTGTGCCCCGGAGCTCGCTCGTCGGCGTCGCGTGGTTCCGGTACCTGCCCCGCGAGCGTCGGGGGCCGCTCCCGAGGGCCATCGGCGATGGCGCTCCCAAACCTTAACCGATGTGGCTTTTCCCCACATCGATGCGGCCGCTCGTTCGGAACGCCGTCCTCGTGGGGGTAGTCCTCGCCGTCGGGATCGCCGGCTTCGCCGGGGGTTGGCTGCTCAAGCCCGCCTCGGGCTCCGGTACGTCGTCGCAGACACTCTGGGTCGTCGCGGCCGGCTCGCTCGAGCCGATCCTCCCGTCGATCGCCTCGGCGTACGCGAACGTGACGGCCGGGGTCACGGACCCGCTCTCGGCCCAGCTGTACGAGGGCAGTACGGCCGCGGCGTCGAGCCTCGCCGGCGGCTCCCAGCCGTACGACGTCTTCGTGGCGGCGGACTTCCGCACGATCCCCCAGGACGTCGAGACCCCCGCTCCCTCCGTCGCCTCCTGGGAGGTCGTCTTCGCCTCCGACCCGGTGGTGCTCGCCTACGAGCCGAGCGTCTCGGCGTTGAGCGGGATCAGCTCCGCGAACTGGTGGACGAAGATCGTGGGGTCGAACGTCCTCCTCGGCGTCCCCAACGCGAGCGCCGACCCTCTCGGCGCGAACGCGATCTTCACGGTCGAGCTGCAGGACGCGGCCGCCAGCCTCGGCGGGAGCCTCTACGGCCACTTCTTCGCGGGGACCCCAGGGGCCCTCGCCAGTCCCACGTCGTCCACCCGGTACGTCACGGAGAACAACGCCGCGACGGCGCTCTCCACGGGCGAGGTCGACGCCTACCTCATCTACCGCTCGTACGCGGTCGCCGACCACCTGAGCTACGTGAACCTCTCCACGGAGGTCGACCTCGGGGGCACCAGCCCGGCCAACGTCACGACCTACGCGGGCGCGTCGACGACCGTCCTTTCGGGAACGGGGACCAAGGTCGAGAGCGGGGCTCCGGTGCTCTTCTCGCTCACGGTCCCGTCGACCGCGAAGAGCGCCCTGCTCGGGACGTCGTTCGCGGCATACCTCCTCTCGAACGCGACCGCGGCGACCTGGACGCACTACGGGTTCGAGCCGCTCGCCCAGGAGTGGAGCGACCATCCCTCGAAGGTCCCGGCGGTGCTCTCGGGCTCGCCGCCGGGGCTCGCGCCCCTCCCGTCCTACCTCGCGAGCTACCTGTAGGCCGGGGTGGGCCGGGGCCGTCCCATGAGCGCCGACGGCCCCCCCTCCTCCGGGACGCGCCGGCCGCCGGTCGTCCCGATCGTCGCCGGGCTGCTCTCGGCGTCGTTGATCGCCCTCTTCGTCCTTCCCCTCGCCGCCCTCTTCGCCGACGCCGGCGCTTCCGGCCTCGTCGCCGCGGCGGGGGACCGGGCGTTCCAGACGTCGGTCGAGTTCACGCTCCTCGCCTCGGGGGTCGCGGTCGGGCTCGGCGTCGTCACCGGCGTGCCGCTCGGCTACCTCCTCGCCCGGTACCGGTTCCCGGGCCGCTCGGCCGTCGAGTCGATCGTCCTCGTGCCGGTCGTCATCCCCCACCTCGTGGTCGGGCTCGCCCTCCTCCTCCTGCTGGCCCCCACGGCGCCCCTGGGGGTCGCCGTCGCGCGGCTCGGCATCCCGGTCTTCGACGCGACCGCCGGGGTGATCCTCGTCATGCTCTACGTGGGCGCGTCGTACGTCGTCCTCTCGAGCGAGATCGCCTTCCGCTCGGTCGACGAGGAGCTCCTCGAGTCCGCCCGCTCGCTCGGGGCGAGCCCGACGGAGGCGTTCCTCTCCGTGACCCTCCCCTCCGCCGCGCGCGGGATCGTCACCGGGGCGCTCCTGATGTGGGCCCGGGGGGTCAGCGAGGTCGGCGGGTTCCTCATCCTCGCGTACGCGGTCGCCCCGAGCTTCCCCTGGTCCGGCCCGGTGACGAACACGGCGTCGGTGTTCATCTTCGACTACTACGGGATCGCCCCGTCGGCCGCGGTCGGGTTCGCTTCCGTGCTCGTCCTGATCTCCCTCGCGATCTTCCTGGGGGTCCGCTTCCTGGACCGCTCGGGCCTCGCCTGGGCGCGGGGGGGGTGGTTCTCGTGAACGGGCTCTTGATCGAGGGAGCGGTCGTGCACCGGGGCGGGTTCGTCCTCGGCCCGGTCGACCTCGAGGTCCCCCCCGCCACCGCGACCGCCCTGCTCGGGCCGTCGGGCGCCGGCAAGACGACGTTGCTCCGGGCGGTCGCGGGCTTCCTTCCCCTGCGCGCGGGCCGGATCGTCCGGGACGGTCGACGCGTCGACGCCGAGCCGCCCGAGCGCCGCCGCTTCGGTTTCGTCCCCCCGAACCTCGGGCTCTTCCCGGACCGCAAGGTCCGCGCCAACGTCGCCTACCCGCTCCGCCTGGCCGGTCGGCCGGACGCCGAGGAGCGGACCCGCCACTGGATCGGTCGGTTCGGCCTCGGGGCGCTCGCCGACCGCTACCCCGCCCAGCTGAGCTCGGGGGAGCGGCAACGGGTGGCGATGGCGCGCGCGCTCGCCGCCGAGCCGGCGGCGCTCCTGTGGGACGAGCCGCTCGCGGCGCTCGACGTCGAGAGCCGCGACGTGCTCCTCGAGCTGCTCCGGGAGCTGCTCGACACGGCGCGGATCCCGCTCGTGCTCGTCACCCATGACCCGGCGACCGCCGCCGCCCTCGCCTCCACCTACGTGGTGCTGTCGGCCGGACGGGTCCGCTTCTCCGGCGGGCCGGGCGCGCTCCCGGACGCCCCGCTCGACCGGTTCACCGCGCGCTTCCTGGGCTACGACAACCTGTACTCCCGGGTCGAGCTCGAGGCGGCCCGCGCAACGCCGCTCGGGGCCCGGCTCCTCGCGGCCGCCGGCCCTGGCGGGACGGTGCTGCCCCCGAGCGCGCTGCGCTGGAGCCCGACCCCCGGAGCGGCCGGGGTCGTCGTCGGCCTCCGCGCGACGCCCGCCGGCTGGGTCGTCGTGCTGCGGGAAGGGCCCCTCACGTTCCGCCTCCGGGTCGACGGCCCGGTCCCCGGCGTGCGCCTGGGGGAGTCCGTCGACCTCGAACTGGACGACCGTGCGCTGAAGCCGCTGGACGCGCCGGCGGAGGCGTCGTGACGGACGAGGGGAGCCTCACGCCGCTCGACGTCCGGCTCCTCGGCGAGCTGGAACGGACCCGCAACGTCGTGCGGGCCTCGCAGGCGCTGGGGATCGGCCGCGACCGCGCGGTCTACCGGCTGGACCGGCTCGGCCGGCTGTTCGGCCCGGTCACGACGAGCACGCGGGGAGGGGTCGGCGGCGGGACGACCGAGCTCACGCCGCTCGGCCGACGTCTGCTCGCTCGGGCCCTCGGCGCGCGGCCGGGAGCGAACGACTGGACCGGCAGCTACCGCCGCGGGCCGCCGCCGTACGTCGAGCTCGACGAGGGGGGCCGCCTCGAGGTCGCCTTCCGGGCGGCCGAAGGGGCGCCCGTCACGGTCGAGGTCGACCCGGACGCCCTGATCGTCGCCGTCCGCCCGGCCGAGCTCTCCGCCCGGAACGCGCTCGTCGCGATCGTCGAGTCCGTCCACCCCCGCCCGGACGGGACGGCGATCGTCGCGGCCCGCTGGGGCAGGACCCTCGTGCGGGCCGAGGTCACGGTCGGCTCGGTCCGCCGCCTCGGCCTCGCCCCGGGACGCCCCGTGATCCTCTACGCGAAGGCCGTCAGCGTCCGGCGCCTCCCTAGTCCCGGACGCCTTCGGTCGTGAGCGAGAAGACCGCCTCGCCCTCGGGGAGGTTGGGCGAATCGATCAGGCGCGCGATCCGCTTCGGGGGCTTCGACTTCCGCAGGTAGACCCGGTACGTCGCCGCGTGGGCGACGATGTTCCCGCCGATCGGCCGGGTCGGGTCACCGAACAGGATGTCCGGCCGGGCGGATACCTGGTTCGTGACGACGATCGAGGCGTTGTACGTGTCGCCGAAGCGCAACAGCTCGTGCAGGTGCTTGTTGAGCTGCTGCTGGCGGGGAGCGAGCTCCGCGCGGCCGACGTACTCCGACCGGAAGTGGGAGGTGAGCGAGTCGACGACGAGGAGCCGGATCGGTCGCTCGCGCGCCAGCTCCTGCGCCTTGGAGACGAGGAGCATCTGGTGGTTCGAGTTGAACGCCCGGGCGACATGGATCCGCTCGAGCGCGGCCTCCGGCTCGACCCCGAGCCCCTTCGCCATATCGACGATCCGCTCGGGGCGGAACGTCGATTCGGTGTCGATGTAGACGACCTCGCCGTTGAGCCCCCCCTGCGCCGCGGGAAGCTGGACGTCGACCGCGATCTGATGCCCGAGCTGGGTCTTCCCGGTGCCGAACTCGCCGCTGAACTCGGTGATCGCCTGCGTCTCGACGCCGCCCCCGAGGAGCTCGTCCACGGACTTCGCGTTCGTCGTGATCCGACCGAGATGCTTGCGACGTTCCAGGATCGCGGTCCCGCTCTCGAACCCGCCGACGTCCGCCCGACGTCGGGCCTCGCCGATGATCCGCTGGGCGATCACCACCCCGATCTCCGCGGCTTCCGCGACGTCGCCCGGCGAGGCGACGGCGAGCTCCATCAGGTCGGTGTAGCCGGACTCCCTCAGCTTGTCCGCGGTCGTCGAGCCGACCCCGGGTAGGTCCTCGAGGGCGATCTCCGGGCGCTCCTCGGCGGGGGCCGGGGCCGCTCCGGCGGCACGGGCTGCGGGTTTCGACGGCACGCCGGTGCGAGCGGCTCCCCGAGAGATAAGGGTGCGGGGAGAGGGCGTGAAACGGTGGTCGATGCTCCTGGCGAGGCGTCGCACTCGCGGGGCGACCGGCAGCGGCGGGTCCACGGGCCGACGGCCGTGCCGGCCACGCCGCCGTCGATCCGGGGGACCTTCAGGTCGCCTTCGCGTCGGGAGCGAACGGTTCGCCCGTGAGCCGCTCGAAGACGGTCGTGTAGAGCCGGCTCACCTCGTCGACCAGGAGCGGCGGGAGCGGCGGGATCGCCGGCTCGGCGGCGGCCTGCTCGCGGGCCTGGGTGAGCTTCGCGTAGTAGCCGGACTGGCGGTAGTGCTGGCGGACGAACTCCTTGGAGAAGTCGACCTGGCGGCCCCGGACGAACGCGTCCTTGTCCCAGAACCGGTCCTCGTCGGCGGTGCCGAACGTGTCGACCACCATCAGCGCCCCCGCGTCGTCGACCGCGAACTCCTTCTTCCCGTCGACGTGGATCAGCCCGCGGGGCCCGATCTCCTCCTGCATCGCGCGGTCGACCTTCAGGATCGTCTCGCGGATCTGCTCGAGCTGCGGCCGGTCGATCGCGGCGAGCTCGAGCGCCTCGGGGATCGACAGGAGGCGGTCGACCGGCTCGAGCTTGGTCGTCACCTCGAAGTGCGGCTCGGGCAGCTCGTCCGCGTAGGCGACCGACCGACCGGAAGGGAACCCGAGCTCCTTCGCGGTCACCTTGCCCTGACGGACCCGGTCCCACAGGGAACCGGCAACGTAGTACCGCACGATCAGCTCGAGCGGGACGAGATAGCCCTTCGGCGACGGGCCGAGGGTCCTCGGGTTCGGCACGACGCGGACGCGACGGACCCGCATCGCCGTCGGCCCGGCGAGGCGCAGGAAGTGGTGGCGGACGCCGAGGCGCCCGCACTGGGCGAACCAGTGCGCGGCGGTCCGGCAGAGCGTCTCGCCCTTGAACGGGATCTCGCTCGGGATGTGCTTATCGAAGACGGAGATGTCGTTCGTGAACCGGAACTCGAGCTCCGTCGGTGAGACCTCGTAGACCTCCTTCACCTTCCCGCGCCGGACGAACGTCGGCTTGGCGCCGGCGGGAGGCGCGACCGTCTTGGGCATGTCGGTCGAGGACGGCCGTGGGGGATAACGTTCGCTCCCGCGAGCGACGGCTACAGCGGCCGGGCGTGGATCGACGTCACCGGCCGGAACCCTCGCTTCGTGTAGAACCGGACGGCGATCTCGTTCTGCGCGGGGAACTCGGCGGTGACGACCCCGGCGCCCTTCGCCTTGAGCGCCGTGGAGACCTCCCGGAGGAGGTACTCGCCGACCCCGCGACGACGGTAGAGCGGAAGGAGGTAGATGTCGACGATGACGCCCTCGAACTCCGGGGCGTAGAACGGCCGCTCCCGGACGAGCGCCCGGACGAACCCGACGACCTTGTCGTGGTCGGCGCCCTCACCCTCGGCGACCAGGACGACCGACTTCGGGTCGGCGAGCTGGGCCCGAACGACCTCGTGCGCCTGCCGCTCCGCGTCGTCCCGGACGCGGAGGAGCGGGTCGAACTCCTCGTTGAGCCGCTTGAGCCGCAGGAGGAGGGGGACCACGGCCGGGATGTCGGCCTCCCGCGCCGGCCGGAGCCGTACCGGGGGGGTCGCGCGCTCGCTCGGTGCGCGGCCGGGCGGTCCGTCGGTCACATCGACCTCCGCTGCCCGACCGGACCCCGGGGCATCGGGACGGTGAGCTGGGCGCGCGCCAGGGTCCGGACGAGGCGCCCCGGCCGGGCCATCAGCGTCCGCGCCCTCTCGAGGAACTCGTCGTGGCTCTGCCGGCGACGCGCGACCCCGACCGCGACCGCCGCGTCGGCGACGGCCGCCGCGACGTGCGGGAACACCTCCTGCTCCTCCATCGTCGGGAGGATGTGGTGCGGCCCCACCCCCTTCCGCTCGGCCCCGCGAGCGAGTTCGCGCGCGGCGGCGAGGACGATCTCGTCCGGCACGGACCTCGCCCGGGCGTCGAGGACGCCGCGGAAGACGGCCGGGAAGACCAGCGAGTTGTTGACCTGGTTCGGAAAGTCGCTGCGACCCGTCGCGACGACGGCGGCCCCCGCGGCCCTCGCGACGTCCGGCCAGATCTCGGGCACCGGGTTCGCGAGGGCGAACACCACCGGCCGCGGGGCCATCGCCCGAACGTGCTCGGCCCGCAGCGTCCCGGGGACCGGCGTGGAGGCGGCGACGATCACGTCCGCGCCCTCCACCGCGCGGCCGAGGTCCCCGGTCCGGCCCCCGCCGTTGGTCCGGAGGGCGAGGCGGTACTTCCACGGGTGCCGTACGGACAGCTCGTCGACGTCGTCCCGCTCGGCATGCAGGACCCCCTTGTGGTCGACCAGCGTGAGGCGGCCGGGGTCGTGCCCGAGCGCCAGGAGCAGGCGCGCCGTCGCCAGGTTCGCGGCCCCGGCCCCGAGGAGGACGGTGCGGACCTCCTTCATCTCCCGGTCGGTCACCGCGAGCGCATTGAGCAGCCCGGCGACCGTCGCCGCGGCCGTCCCGAGCTGGTCGTCGTGCCAGACCGGGATCTCGAGCCGCTGGGCGAGCTCCTCGAGGATCCCGAAGCACTTCGGCGACGCGATGTCCTCCAGGTTGACCCCGCCGAACGCCGGGGCCAGCGCCTCGACGGTCGAGAGGAACTCGTCCGGGCTCGCGACCTGGACCGGGATCGGGACCGCGTCCACCCCTCCGAGGAACTTGAACAGGAGGGCTTTGCCCTCCATCACCGGCAGCGCCGCGCGCGGCCCGATGTCGCCGAGGCCCAGGACCCTGGAGCCGTCGGTGACGATCGCGACGGTGTTCCACCGTCCGGTCAGCTCGAAGGCGAGGTCCGGGTCCGCCTGGATCGCGCGGGAGACCGCCGCGACCCCGGGGGTGTACCACAGGGAGAAGTCGCGCAGCGACCGTACCGGGACCTTCGGGACGGTCTCGATCTTCCCGGCGTAGAACCGGGAGAGCTCCACCGCCCGGTGCCCGAACTGCTCGGTCCGCCCCTCCCGCCGCCGGTCGGCGGCCGGCGCGCCGGTCCTCGGACGCCGCTTCCGTCCGAGGCGGGTCGGAGGGTCGGGCGCCGGGACGCTCTCGGCCATCGGCGCCCGCTCGAGCGGGACACGGCCTCATTATCCTTTGCGAGCGCGGGGCCCGGCCCCGTCGGCGGGGGTGCGGGTCCGACGCCTAGGGGGAGGCCGTGAGGACCTCGGCGCCCGACGGACCGACGACGACCGTATGCTCGGCCTGGGCGACGAGCCCGCCTCCCCGCTCGAGGAACACCGGGTACGTCTGGAGCAGCCGTCGCCCGCGCTCGAGCGCGGCCTGCTCTTCCGGTGCGCGGGCCCACCGCGCGGTGAACGGCAAGGTCCGGAACCGAGCGAAGAGCCGCCCGAGCTCGGCGTCCCCGGGCGGAGGGGGGCGGCGGAAGCGGACGATGTGGCCGAACGGCCCGTTCGCGATCGCCCCTTCTCCGTTGGTGGCGAACGGCTCGATCGCCACGATCTCGCCGTCGACGAACCGGGCCCCGGAAAGGCCCGGCACGTTGGGCACCGACTTCCCGGCGTGCAGGACGTACCGCTCGATCGTGTGGCCGGTGAGGTCGCGGACCGGCTTCAGCCCGCGGCCGCGGATCGCCTGCGCGATCGCCCGGCTCACGTCATCGACCGCGCCGCCGGGACGCACCGCGCGGACCCCGGCCGCGAGCGCCTCGTGCACGGCGGCGACGAGGTGGGCGTGCCGATGGCCCCCGCCGACCTCGACCGTGTCGGCGGTGTCCGCGACCGCCCCGTCGACGTGCGCGCCGACGTCGACCTTCAGCAGGTCGCCATCGACCAGCCGCGCGTCGTCCGCGTCGTCCGGCGTGTAGTGCGCCGCCTCGACGTTCCGTGAGAGGTTCGCCGGGAACGCCGGCGCCGCCCCGCGGTCGCGGACGAACCCCTCGATCGCCTCCGCGATCTCCTTCCGTCGGGCTCCCGGCACCGCAAGCCGCAGCCCGAGCTCGCGCGCGCCGGCGGCGATCCGCGCCGCCTCCCGCCACTGCTCGAGCTCGGGGGCCGGAGCCCGGGAAAGGCTCATGCTCGCGGCACCCGGCGCGGTCGCGAGGTCGTGAGGTCGACGAGCGTGGAGGGGACGCCGGTCGGCGCCGGCCGCGCCGTGAGGTACGCCGAGACCGCGCGACCGAGGCCGCGTCGCGCCTCCGCGAGGTCGCGCGGCGGACGGTGTCCGCTGCGATTCGCGGAGGTCGCGACGATCGGTCCGGCGCGACGCGCGAGCTCCCGGGCGAGGGGATGGTCCGGCACCCTCAGGCCGATCGTCGGCCCCGAGGCGACCTCCGGCGCGAGCGTCCGGCGGGCCTCCACGGAGGGGGGCACGAGCACGGTGAACGGACCGGGCAGCTCGTCCCGGACGAAGCGGCGGGCGCTCCGTCCCAACCGCCCCCAGCGCTCCAGCTCCTGGACGGAGCTCACGGCGACCGAGAGCGGGCGGCCCGTCGGTCTCCCCTTCGCGGCGACGAGCCGCGCGACGGCCCCGGGGTCGAGCGCGCGCGCCGCGAGCGCGTAGAGGGTGTCGGTCGGGTGGACGACCAACCTTCCGGCGAGGAGCGCCCGAGCGCCGACCTCGGCCGACGAGCCCATCGGCCTAGAAGTACTCCTCGCCGACGCGCGAGTAGGGAAGGAACTCGTCGTCGGTGAAGTACAGCGCGAGCTCCCGCCCGGCCGACTCGAGCGAGTCCGAGGCGTGGACGAGGTTCGGGGTGATCCCGAGCGCGAGGTCCCCCCGCACCGTCCCCGGGGCCGCCTGCTGGGGGTTCGTCGTGCCGATGAGGAGCCGCACGACCGCGACCGCGGAGCGCCCTTCGATCGCGAGGGCGACGATCGGCCCGGACGTGATGTGCTGGATGAGCCCCGGATAGAACGGCTTGCCGTGGTGCTCGGCGTAGTGCCGGGCCGCGAGCTCCGGCGTGACCCGGAGGGTCTTCGCGGCGGCGATCTTCAGCCCCTTCCGCTCCAGGCGGCCGACGACCTCGCCGACGAGCCCCCGACGGACACCGTCCGGCTTGACGATCACGAGGGTCCGCTCGACGTTCCCTTCGGCCATCGGCGGGTCGAGCCGACCGCGAGGGTAAAGCTTTCCCGGGGCCGCCGGCGGGAACGGTTTACCCGACCCCGTGCTGCCCGGCGTGTGAACTCCCCCCGTCGACCGTCGCCGAGCCGACGCCGGCGGGGCGTCACCGTCGGGCTCGACCTGGCCGGGAGCCCGCGTCGTCGGACCGGGTTCTGCCGGCTCGGGCCGGGCTTGGTGGGCCGGACCCGGGTGCTCGGGAGCGACGACGAGATCGTCCGCGCGGTCGTCGAGACCCGGCCCGCGATGGTCGCGATCGACGCACCGCTCGCCCTCCCGCGCGGGCGCCGGTCGCTGGACGTCCCGGGGCCACCCCACCTGCGGGCGTGCGACCGAGAGCTCCTCACGCTCGGGATCCGGTTCTTCCCCTTGACCCTCGGCCCGATGCGCCAGCTCACCGCGCGGGGGATCGCGCTCGCGGCGGTCCTCAGGGACCGTGGGTTCCCCGTGATCGAGGCGTACCCTGGGGGCGCCCAGGACGTCCTCGGCCTCCCGAGGAAGGGCGACGGGGAACGGCGACTCCAGCGGGCGCTCGTCCGGTTCGGCTTCCGCGGGGATGTCGCGCGGCGGGAACTGACGCACGACGAGCTCGATGCGATTGCGTGTGCCTACACGGCCCGAGAGCACCTCGCCGGCCGGTCGCTCGTCCTCGGCACCCTGGACGAGGCCGAGCTGGTCCTCCCGCGTCCCCGAGCTCCCCGGGGACGACCGCCGTC
>DASPQN010000031.1:0-4435 GCA_035624925.1 Thermoplasmata archaeon | reverse complement strand
GGCCGGGAAGCTCTCCCTGGTCGACGTCCGCGGGCCGAAGGAGTTCTCCGGGGAGATCACCGCGCCCCCGGAATACCCGACCGAGCACGCCCAGCGGGGCGGTCACATCCCCGGGGCGAAGAACATCCCGTGGGCCCAGGCGGTCCGCGAGGACGGGACGTTCAAGTCCCGGGAGGAGCTCGAGGCGCTCTACGGCGCGCAGGGGATCCGCCCCGGGACCCCCGTGATCACCTACTGCCGGATCGGGGAGCGGTCGAGCCACACCTGGTTCGTGCTGCGGTACCTCCTCGGCTTCCCGGACGTGCGGAACTACGATGGCTCGTGGACCGAGTGGGGCAACCTGGTCCGCATGCCGATCGAGCGCTAGCGGCCGGGGCTACCGCTCGCCCGTCGGCGACCGGCGCCGCGGCACCGGGTGCTCGAGCTTCTGGACCAGGAAGCGGTGGACCCCGGCGTCGTCCCGGTGGGCGAGCACCGCCTGGCCGGTCTGGTCGGACCAGCGCACCATCTCGATCGGGCTCGTCGGGTCGTCGGTCACCAGGAGCAGCGCCTCCCCGGGGGCACGGCGGGCGACCTCCTCGTTGAGGCGGGCCAGGACCGCCGAGCACTCCGCGCCCACCTCGATCAGCTCGGTCTCCGGCGTGAGGGGCCAGCATCGGATCCGCCGCGAGCGGATCTCCTCCTCGAACCGGGAGCGGACCGCGGACGCCGAGGCGAGGAGTCCGGGCGTCTGATCCGGACGGCTCGCACGGGCTCGGACGACCCATCCGTCGGTGTACGGGCGGTCGTTGAGCAGCCGGGGACGCTGCCGCACCGCGTCGTTGCGCTCGAGGACCTCCGCGTCCACCGGGAGCCGGACCGCCCCGACGAAACGGGTGCTCTCGACGGTCGCGACGCTGCGGCCCCGGACCAGCGGTCCGTCGACCGGCCGGAACGTGAGCTCCCGGAACGGACCGGCGAACGCCGAGAAGCTCGCGACGACCCCGACCAGCGCGCTCCCGGTCCCGGGCTCGTCTTGCCACCAGACCCCTTGCTCCGCGTCGTACAGCCGGTCCTCGGGCAGCGGACAGCCTAGGATCTCCACGGTGGGGAAAGGTGCTGCGGACCTATAGCCACGCCGCGGGCGCGAAGCCTTTTCTCGGCGCGGGCCCCTCGGACGGGCCGTGTCGTCCGACCGGGGCGGTCCGCGCGCAGCGACCGTTCCGAAAGGTCGGTGCCGATGCGGGCATTATCCGAGCGCCCACATGCTCACGCGGCCGGTCGAGGGGTCGGCGAGCTTCCGGCTCGACCCGGGCGGTCCCTGCTCAACCTGCGGCAGCGGGACCTGCCCCGCGTACGTCCCCGCCGGGGAGCCGGCGGCCCCCCGGTAGCCCCGTTCCCCACCCGCCGCGCCGGCGCGTCAGCCGTACGCCTCGTGGATGAGGAAGTCCTTGAGGCGATTGAGGCGGTCCTCCCAGAAGTGGAAGTGCCACGAGCGGGCCTCCTCCCAGGCGCCTCCGTTGCCCCAGCCGGCGTGCTCGAGGGTCACGTCGACCCCTTCGGGCGACTCCTGAAGGCGGACGTAGACGGACGTCCGCGCCTCCGGCTCGTTCATCAACGCGACGAACGGCGCGGGAGCGAACCAGCGGAAGCCGAGGTCGAGGTCCGGGGTGAGCTGGGTGACCGTACCGTTGCTCTCGTGCGGGGAGGCTCCGGTCCATCGCAGACGGTAGGCGCCCCCGACCCTCGGCTCGACGGTCGCCTCGTCGCACAGCCAGCCCTTGAGCCGGTTCGGGTCGAGGAGGGCCGCGTGGATCATCGGCAACGGGAGCGGGACCGTCACCTGGATCAGGATCGGGTCGAGGTTCTCCTCCACGGCCGCCGGCGGACGCTCCGACCTATAGGCGTTTGCGGCGGGAACGGGTACCGGCGGCCTCGGGGGGCTGGGGAGCGGTCCCCTCCGCGAGGTGATCGGTCTATCCCGGACGCTCGTGCGCGGACAGCTCGTGACCGGGGCCTAATCTAATGGAGGCGGTCTTCGGGTCGTGGCCGCGACGCGACGGCTCGCCGCCATCATGTTCACCGACATGGTGGGGTTCACCGCCTCCGCTCAGACCGACGAGGCGAGCGCCCTCAGGTTGCTGCGGGAGCAGGAGAAGCTGGTTCGCCCCCTCCTCAAGGCCCACGAGGGGCGGGAGATCAAGTCGACCGGGGACGGGTTCCTCGTGGAGTTCGACAGCGCTCTTCGGGCCGTCCAATGCGCGATCGACATCCACCAGCACCTGCAGGAGCGCAACGCGCGACCGGGGGTCCAGCCGATCCAGCTCCGGATCGGCATCCATCTGGGCGACGTCGAGGAGCGGGGGAAGGACATCTTCGGCGACTCGGTCAACCTTGCGGCTCGGATCGAGCCTATCGCCGAGCCCGGGGGGATCTGCCTCTCGGAGCCGGTGTTCGTTCAGGTACGGAACAAGATCCCGAACCCGCACCAGAAGCTCGAGCCGAAGCTCCTCAAGAACGTGCGATTCCCCTTGGACCTCTACCGGCTCGTCCTACCCTGGACCGCTCCGGGGTCACCCTCGGAGACCTCCGGACCGGCGGGCGTGGCGGTCCTCCCGTTCGCCAACATCAGTCCCGACCCCGGGGACGAGTACATCGCGGACGGTCTCACCGAGGAACTGATCACCGTACTCTCGCAGTTGCGAGGGCTTCGCGTGATCGCCCGTACCTCGGTCACGCCCTACAAATCGACCTCCAAGGGCGTCGCCCAGATCGCGGCCGAGCTGGGCGTCGCCTCGGTCCTCGAAGGGAGCGTGCGCAAGGCCGGTAGCCGGCTTCGCATCACGGCACAGCTGATCGACGCGGGGACCCAGGGACATCTCTGGGTCAACACCTACGATCGGGAGCTCGATGACGTGTTCGCGGTCCAGACCGATATTGGGCGGCAGGTAGCTGAGGCGCTCAAGGTCGAGTTGCGCGCGACCGAAGGCGTGCGGCTCGAGGCGAGAGGCCCGGTACGGCCCGACTCCTATCTCGCCTATCTCAAGGGACGGACCCTCTTCGGCGCGGGCTCTCCCAGCGCGCTCCAGCAGGCGAAGGACCAGTTCGAGCTCGCGGTGTCGCTGGACCCCCACAACGTCGCGGCCTACGCCGGCCTCGCCGATGTCGTGCAGATGCTGAGGTTGGCCCACCAGGGCCGTCCTCTCGCGGCGTCGGGCGAGACCGGTCGGGCCTTGGTGGACCGGGCGATCGAGCTCGACCCGAACAGCGCCGAGGCCCACACGTCCCTCGGCCTCATCGAGTGGTGCGACTTCGGGTACGCGGCCGCGGAACGGGAGACGAAGCTGGCCCTGTCCCTCAATCCCAGCTACTCGTACGCGCACCTGCAGTACGCCTGTCTTCTCGAGGACGAGGCCCGCGCCGAGGAGGCCCTGGTGGAGCACGCGCTGGCCGAGGGCACCGACCCCCGGTCGCCCTACAACCTCGCCCTCTACGCCCGATTGCTCCTCTGGCTCGGCAGGCCTGACGAGGCTCTGGTCAAGATCCGAAGACTCTGCGAGCTGGACCCTTCGGGGCTGTTGTGCCACAGCCAGCTCGCCGACTATCATGCCGCCCGGTCCGATACCGAGGCGTGTCTCGACGAGCTCGACCGGTGCGAGAAGCTCGACCCGGATCCGGTCGGCAAGGCGATCGCTCGCGCCCGATCGCATGCCCTCAGAGGGAAGCCGGCGCAAGCCCGAGCCGTGCTGCGAAAGCTGGAGAGGGCACCGACGACCCCCGCAACGGAACTGAGCGTCGCCGCCCTGTACGCCGCGCTCGACGACCTCGACGCGTGCTTTCGGCTTCTCGATCGGAGGGTGAGGGACCGGTTCATCCCGTTCCAGCAGTGGCGGCTCGACCCACGCCTACAACGAGTCCGGGACGATCCGAGATTCCACGAGATACTCCAACGGATGAACCTCGTCTGAATCGGACCTGTCGCGCCGCTCACCGCCGCGTCCCCCAGACGCGGGCAAACGGCGCAGGGTTCGAGCGACGGGGGCCGGAGAGATGGACTGGTCGGGATTTGAACCCGAGGCCTCCGGTTTGCAAAACCGGCGATCTTCCGCTGATCTACCAGCCCGTCGTCCGGGCATCCAGCTTCCCCGGGTTAACTCTTTGGCCGGAGTGCCGGGGCGTCGCCCCGCCGTAGAGCGACGAGAGATGGTGCCCTGTCGCGACGGCGGACTCCCGCTCCGAACGCGCGTGCTGACCAGGGGGGACCGGTGGGGACGACGCGCCCGCTCCTGGCGACGGATGCGGGTCGGCAGACCGGGGCGAACAAAGGCCTTCTACGTTCGCCGGGTCGGCGCCGTCGTGAGGCTCGGAGCGTTCACCGTCGTCGACGCCTACCCGGACCGGCCGGGCGGCGACGCGGGACGCGTCGCCGACGTCGTGCGGCTCGCCGAAGCGGTCG
>DASPQN010000030.1:0-7010 GCA_035624925.1 Thermoplasmata archaeon | reverse complement strand
CTGGGACGCCGTCCGGGAGCGGCTGACCGTAGGGCCGGTCGAGCATCGCCTCCGCCGCGCCGGGGCCCGCCTCCGTACGCGGAGCGGGCGTCGGGGGATCATCGGCGCGGCCGCGGCGATCGCCTGGCCCGCCCGCCGCGTGACGTGGGAGCTGATCGCCTACCGAGAGCCCGCGCGGGTCGGTACGCCGCGGGTCGTGGACCGCCCGAGCGTGGTGGCCGCCCAGCGTCGCCACCCGGAGCTGTTCCTCTGCGACGACCCGAGGACCCGCCGGCTGCTCGTCGCCCCCCATACCGGATGCCCGATCCTGTTCGGCCTGCGGGGCACGAGCCCGTCGGCCCCCGCGGCCGCGTTCCGCCACGTCGTCTCCGAGCCGGTCGAACGATGGATGCTGTTCCGGACCAACCAGGCGACGGGGGACCATCTCGTCCCGCGGCCGGCGGCGGAGCTGCGAGGGTACCGCAGCGCCTCCGTCCAGGGGACCGTCGACGGACCGGTCACCGTCCTGCCGGGCGGGCACGTCCGGTTCCGCCTGCGGGACCTTCGAGGCGGACCGCTCGCGTGCGTCGCGTTCGAGCCGACGAAGACCCTCCCGGACGTCGCCCGGGGCCTGGTCGCGGGCGACCGCCTCCGCGTCTGGGGAAGCCGGGGCTCCTCCGGGGCGATGCACCTCGAGGGGATCGAGGTCGTCAGGCTCGCCCGGAGCGGCACCTGGACGCCGCCCCGATGCGAAAAGTGCCGGCACCGGGCCCGCTCGCTCGGCACGGGGCGGGGGTGGCGGTGCGACCGCTGCGGCGCGCGGCTCCCGCCGGAGGCGGCGCGCTGGGCCGAGGCCCGTCGATCGGTCACGGTGGGCACCTATCACCCCACGCCGTCGGCCCGCCGTCACCTCGCGCCGCTCGCCCCGTAGTCGGGGGGCTCCCGCACCGCTTTATCCCGGCTCGCCGGTAGTCGAGGCGAGGAGCCCCGATGGCCCACCCTGCCGCGAAGACGCTCGCCCTGTTCGCGGCGGTCCTGGCCGTGTTCGTCGTCGTCGGGGGTCTGGTCGGGGAGTACGTCTTCGGCTCGTGGCTGGCCGGGCTGGTCGTCGCCCTGGGCCTATCGCTGGTGCTGAACGCGGTCGCCTACTTCGCGAGCGACCGGCTCGTCCTCTGGTCGACCCACGCCCGGATCGTCTCCGCCGCCGAGGCCCCGCGGCTCGCCCGGGCCGTGGAGGACCTCGCCCCCGTCTTCGGCCTCGTCGCGCCTCGGATCGCGATCGTCCCGACCGCGACACCGAACGCGTTCGCCACCGGGCGGGACGAACGGCATGCCGTCGTGGCGGCGACGGAGGGGATCCTCGGGATCCTCAACGACCGCGAGCTCCGCGGCGTTCTCGCGCACGAGCTCGCGCACATCCGGGACCGCGACGTCCTGGTGATGACGATCGCGGCAACGCTCGCGGGCGCGATCTCGTACGCCGCCCAGGTGCTCATCTTCTCCTCGCTCTTCGGGGGCGGCCGCGGCCGGGGCGTCAACCCCCTCGTCCTCGTGGTGGCCGCGATCACGGCACCGATCGCGGCGATGCTGTTGCGCCTCGCGATCTCGCGGACGCGGGAGTACCGGGCCGACGAGGTCGGGGCGACGACGATCGGCGACCCGGAGGCGCTCGCCTCGGCCCTCCTGAAGCTCGAGGGCGCGAACACCCGACGACCGCTGACCGTCGGTTCCCCCGCCCAGGCGAGCCTCTACATCGTCAACCCGCTCCGCGGCGGCGGGCTCACCGGCCTGTTCTCGACCCACCCGCCGATCGAGGAGCGGGTCCGCCGGCTCCGGGCCCTCCGGCTCGACCGGACCTACCGCCCGACGATCCGCCCCGTGACGGTCGGCCCGTCGCGGGCGAGCCGAGGGTAGGACGCGCCTCCATGGCGGTCTGTCCGGCGTGCGGGGCCGAGGTTCCGTCGGACCGGACCGACTGCCCGGGCTGCCACCTCGCCGTCGGCCTCTTCCCGGCCGTCCTCGACGCCGCGGGCGGGACGCACGACGCCGACCCCGCCTACCTGCGCACGGTCGCGGACCTCCTCCGGTCGATCGACCTCGACGCCCCTGCCGAGCCGGCCCCGCCGCCGCTCCTCCGTCCTTCGGCCGGCACGCGGGGCCTCGGGACCCTCGAGCTGCCGAAGGCCGAGCCGGCCCGGCGCGCCGAGCCGCTCCCCGTCCTCGGCGAGGTGCCCCCCTTGCCGCCGCCGGTCCGGGGGGACGCGCTGCGGCGCCGCGCGGACGACTACCTGCGGATCTCGCGGCGGCTCGGCCTCGACCTCACCGCCCTCGCCGCCCGGGTCGCGTCGGCGAAGCTGACGGAGGACGAGCGGTCGCTGGACGCGGCGGTCCGGGAGACGTTCGTGAACGTCGCGAGCGCGCTCGCCGTCGAGTTCGAGGCCGAGATGGCCCGGCGCAACGAGATCGCCCAGCTCGTCCCGACGCCGAGCGCGGACGTCGAGCTGAACGCGATCCGCCTCTCGCTCGTCTCCGGCGACCTCGTCGGCGCCGACCGCCGGCTCTCGCACGTCCGCGACGAGATCGGTCGGCTCGAGGACATCTGGGCGACGGGGCGGATCCTCACCGCGAGCTGCGACCTCCTGGTGGAGACGATCACCGAGCTCGGCGGCGACGCGACCCCGGCGCTCGGGCCGATGCAGGAGGGCCGCCGGCTCTTCGCGGAGGGCCGCCCCGAGCTCGCCGAGAGGCTCCTCGCCCGGAGCACGCTCGCCCTGTGGGCGGTCCTGGAGCCGAGGTTCTTCGACGAGCTGAAGCGGATGCGGGACCGGCTCCTCGAGCTGCGGGGGACCGGCGCGGAGCTCGGGACGGCGCTCGCCGACCTGCGCGCGGTCTCGACCGAGCTCCGACGCCGGAACTTCGTCGGGACGATCGTCGCCTACCGGGGCCTGCGTGGCTTCCTCGGGCCCGCCGAGCCCGTGGACGTCGTCGCGGCCGCGGCGCCGGAGGCCGGTCCCGTGCGTCCCTCCCCTCCGACCTAATACCCTATAGCGGCACGAATCGCTCCCCGTCCCCGTGACGCCCGGGCCGCTCAGGGGATTCCGGGACTACCCGCCGCCGCTCGCGGGGGCCCGTTCGGAGCTCCGGCGCCGGATGCGGGCGGCGGCCCGCCGGGCCGGCTTCGTCGAGCTCGAGGTCCCGTGCGTCGAGAGCTTCGAGCTCTACCAGCGCAAGAGCGGCGAGGAGATCGCCGCGCAGGCCTGGCAGTTCCTGGACAAAGGGGACCGCGAGGTCGCCCTCGTCCCCGAGCAGACGCCGTCGCTCGCCCGGATCTTCGTCGAGCGGGCGAAGGCCGAGCCGCTGCCCGTGAAGTGGTTCACCTCGTCGAAGAGCTGGAGGTACGAGGAGCCGCAGGCCGGACGGACCCGGGAGTTCGTTCAGTTCAACCTCGATATCGTCGGGGTTCCCGGGTTCGAGGCCGAGGTCGACCTGCTCACGACGGCGTCGCTCGTGCTGGACGACGTCGGGGCGAACGGGCTCTACGTCGTCCGTCTCAACGACCGGGCGGTCGCCGAGGGGATCGGCCGCGTCTACGGCGCCACCGACGCGGGGCGCTTCTTCCGGGCGGTCGACCGGTTCCGGAAGTCGACCCCGCAGGAGTTCGCCGGAGAGCTCGAGGCGGCGGGCGTGCCGGCGGAGCGGACCGGGGAGGTCGCCGAGCTCCTCCGGGGCGCCGGGACCGGGATCGCCCCGGACCGGGCCGACGAGTTCCTCAACGACCTCGCGGCGCGGGGGTTCGACGCGGCCGCGACCGCGGGGGTCGCCCGCCTGAGGAAGCTCCTCGGCGTGCTCGGGGCCGTCGGGCTCGCCGACCGGGTCGTCTACGACCCGACCGTCGTGCGCGGCATCGCCTACTACACGTCGACCGTCTTCGAGGTCTTCTCCCGCCGGGGCGAGGGGAGGTCGGTCGCCGGCGGGGGCCGGTACGACCACCTGGTCGAGCTGTTCGGCGGCCCCCCGACGCCCGCGGCCGGTCTCGCGATCGGGGACCAGACGCTCGAGGTCCTGCTCCGGGAAGCGGGCCGCTGGCCGGACGGCGAACCGCCGCTCGACACCTACGTCGTGGTCGCGCGGCCGGAGCTCGTCGCCGACGGGCTCGCGCTGGTGGAGCGCCTACGACGCGCCGGCGTCGCGGCCGACGGGGACCTATTGGGCCGCTCGCTGTCCCGCCAGCTCAGAGAGGCGGCGCGTCGGAAGTGCCGCCGGGCCCTGATCGTGGGGCTTCGTGAGGCGGCCCCGGGTGCGGTGGTCGAGCGTGATCTCGCGACGGGTGCCCAGCGTGAGCTCGCGGCGGGGTCTCTTTGACGATCGGCGTGATCCCCTCGAACGTCTCGCCGTCCCAGAGCAGGATGCCGGGGGGCGACTCCGCGCCGTCGACGTAGCCGTACCAGTAGACGACCGCCCCCTCGCCGAAGATCTCGGTGTACGGGGCGAGCTGGCGGCGGAGGTTCTTGCGGAGCTCGACGTCGTCCCCGAAGTTCGCCTTCGACTCGATCCAGGTCAGCTTCTGGCCGAAGAAGACGATCGGCTCGTCCAGGAGCGCGTCCGGGGTCTTCTGGTACTTCCCGCGGAGGTCCTTCTCCGTCCGGAACCCGATCCCGTGCTTCGACAGCCAGTGGTGCATCCGCTCCTCGCCCTTGCGGCCCCGCTCCCGCTGGAGCTCGAGCCCCTGGGGCGAGTAGATCATGTCGTGGGAGAGCAGCTGGTCGACCTCGTGGCGGAGCCGCGCGTCCGGCGCGGTCTCCGGGTGGAGGAACGCCTGCCAGACCTTCTTGCGGGGGACGCCGAGCTCGCCGAGCATGATCTGGCCCATGAGCACGGGGGGGAACTTCCACTCGTGCGCGATCTCCAGCATCGTCCGGCCGCGCTTCCACTGGCCCACGAGGCGCGGGACCTGGCGCTTCACGACGTAGAACCGTCGGGTCGCGTCGCGCGTGACGCGATGCGTGTGGATGACGAAGAGGAGCTCCTCGTCCCGGTGCTCCTCGTGGGCGATGCGGTGGACGTCCTCGTACGACGCGAGCGCGTCGTAGAGCCGTTGGTAGGTCGCGCGGTCCATGACGGGGGCCTGAAGCCTTCGGCGGTCCCCAACGCCGGACGGGGATAACTCCTCGCCGGCCCCGACGCGCCTACTCACGCCAGTCGAGGCCGACCGTGCGGAGGCCGACCTTCGCGACCGGCGGCAGCCGCCGCTTGTGGCGGTGGAGGTCGACCCGGGCGAGGAGCCCCCGCACGGTCGCGGCAGGGAGCCCCGTCTCCCGGACGATCTCCTCCTCGCGCTCCAGGAGCTCGAGCCGGCGCAGGATCCGGTCGACGTCCCGGTACGGGAGGCCGAGCTCGCCCTCGTCCGTCTGGCCGACCCAGAACCCTGCGGTCGGCGTCCGTTCGCGGACCGCCTTCGGGAGCCCGAGCGTCTCGGCGAGCGCCCACACGTCGGTCTTGTAGAGGTCGCCGATCGGCAGCAGGTCGACGCCCCCGTCCCCGTACTTGGTGAAGTACCCCAGCAGGAGCTCGGACTTGTTGCCGGTGCCGGCGACGAGGCGGCGCGCCTCGCGGGCGACGGCGTAGAGGACCGTCATCCGGATCCTCGCCGCGGTGTTCCCGAGCGTGACGCGGTCGTTGACGTCGGGCAGGGCCGCGCGGAACGCCGCCTCGAGCGCGTCGATCGGGATGGTGCGATGGGCGATCCCGAGGCCCCGCGCGAACCCGACGGTCTCCTCGAGGAGCTCGGGCGGGACGTGCGCGTCCGGTAGCAGCACGCCGAGGACGTGCGCCGGACCGAGCGCGTCCCGGGCGAGGCGGGCGACGAGCGCGCTGTCGATCCCTCCCGAGAGGCCGACGACGACCCCGGTCGACCCCCCCGCGAGAGCATGCGCCCGGAGGAACGCGTGGATCGTCTCCACGGCGTGCGGCGGGAGGTGCGGCCGGTCGGTCTCGCTCATGCCTCGACCCCCAGCGGCTCGAGCCGGCAGCCCGTGCGCCAGCTCTCGCGGCAGGCGCAGTCGAGCCCTTCGAGGACCTCGAACCGCTGGTCGAGCGACGCCTCCTCGATCGCCGCGAGCACGCGCGCGTCGCACGCTCCGCAGTTGTGCGGACCGCGCGGGAGCCCGCCCGCGGTCGGGAACGAGACGAGGCGCGCCGTGCCCCGACGGCGGGCGCCCTCGCGCAGCGCCTCGACGACCGACCAGAGCCACGGCGGGCGATACCGGCCCCGCCGGAACAGCCACTCGACGACCGTGCCGCCCTGGATGTGCACCGGGTTCACCGAGAGGGCATCGAACCTCGGGGCGGCCTCCGCGACCGACCGCACGACGTCGTCGATCGCCTCGGATTCGGCGAGGTACGGGGGCTTGAGGAGGAGGTAGGCCTTCGCCCGCGCCCCCAGGCGGCGTACCCGGTCGGCCGCGGCGAGATAGTCGGACGGCGGCGCGTTCTTGTGCACGAACCGCGCCAGGACGACCGGGTCCGTCGACTCGAGGCCGAGCGCGACCTCGAGCTCGCCGGCGAAGGCGTCCCGCAGCGGGCCGACGGCCTCGGCCGTCGCGAACTCGGGCAGCGTCTCGAACAGGAACCGGCGCGCCCGGCCGGAGAACGCCCGGACGATCGCCTCCCGGCTGGGGGCGTCCACCTCGCGGTCGTCCAGGAAGCTGCCGGAGGTGTAGACCTTCACGTAGGGCTCATCGTGGTAGCGGTGGAGGGCGCGCGCGAGCTGTTCGGCGAGCTCCGCCGGGGTCGCCGAGCGGCCGAGGGTGTCGCGCGCGTAACCGCACATCGAGCAGCCTTTCGCGTCCGCCCAGTAGCAGCCCCGGGTCCGCAGGATCAGGACGAACGCCGGCACCCGCTCGGCGCCGAGGGCTTCGGTCTCGACCCACGCGTTGACGAAGCGCGAGGCGTCCGCGCCGGACGCCGGATCCGGCCGGCGGTCCCGGGCCACCTCGCGGGCGAGCGACTCCGGCGTCATCGCTCCTCGAGGT
>DASPQN010000029.1:0-35519 GCA_035624925.1 Thermoplasmata archaeon | reverse complement strand
ACCCCATCGAGAAAAATAGTCGGCTTCCCTTTCCGGATCGAATGAGCCGGGCGCACTCTCGCGAGAGGATGATCCCCTGGATCCTCGTCACCGTCGCCCTGCTCGCGGCTCCCGTTCTGCTCCTTGGTTCACCTGGGGCGCACGCTTCGACCGTTGGTCGGGCATCGATGGCAGGCCAAGGACGGAGCGAGGCATTCGGTCCAGGGAACCTCACCGCCGCCTGGTGCGCCCAGGTCGGTCGGCTCGACGGTTGCCCGGCCGGCGGGGCCGCGAACTGGACGGTACTCCTCCGGTGGACCCCCTCGAAGAACACCAGCTTCGTCCTGGTCGCGAACCAGTCCCTCAGGACGCCGACCTTGCACAACTTCCACGACTACGCCAAGTTCGCTCGGTGGTTCTCCTTCTCGAACTCGTCCGGGGACGTCGTGCTCGGCTCGACCTCCACGTGGGGCCTGAACCCCACGCAGAACTGGAGGTTCGGTCTGTGCTACCTGCCCGTCCTCACGAGCGACCACGAGATCTGTCCCGCGAACGAGACGGTCTCCACCGTGACCCTTCGGGCTTTGTCCCCGGGAGGCACCATGGCGGGCCCCACGAACCTCTCGGCGCGTCTGAACGGGACCTCCGTCGTGGTCACGTGGAACTACGAGAACGCGACGCTCGCGGCCAACTTCTTCCGGGTCGCGGAGTTGTCCGGTGCCGTCTGCGGGTCGCGGCCGAGCCTTGCTCGGTGGAACGCGACGACCTGGCGCTACAACGTCACCGACTGGAACGGGACGGGGAAGCATACCCAGGCGTCGTACACGTTCGGCGGGTCCTATCCACCGAAGGTGAAGCAGGTCTGTGTTTACGTCGAGGCCGTGAACACGTCGATCGGGAACGGACCGAACACCATCTACCCTCACGGCTTCCCTGCGAAGGACTTCGTGCTGAAGGTCCCGAAGCTGCGGGTGAGCTCGCAGCAGGGATCGACCTCTCGCCCGGCTCATCGGTGACGATCCGGGCGGACCCCCCGCGGTCGTCGCACGGGACCCCCCGCCCGTTCCCGCGCCACCGCTCAATCCCCCGCAGCGCCCCTGCCGCCCTGCCGCGGCCCAGAGGACGTTAGCTTCGGCTCGGTCCGCGTATTGGGCCCGCCGCGGTCGTGGGAGATGCTGGTCGCCGCGAGGAGGACCTAGGCCCAGGCCATCGCCATCGGGAACCACCGGCCCGGAACCGGCCCAAGAAGAGACCCGGGTCAAGCGGCTGCCGCCTCGACGATGAACCGTTCTCCCGATGGCGTGTACGGCCGTTGGTCATAGTCCCCGAACACGGCCTTCGGTGCGAATCCCGCCGTCCGCAGCTCCCGCTTGACCTGCGCCAGGCCGAGGACCGCGGTCACGGTTCGAGTTTCCCGAGACGTCACGAGCCGGCCCGCGCGAGAGAGGAGGATGTGCAGGGACTCGCTGCGAACCCGATCGGACCTCGAGCCCGACTCCGAGAAGACTCGCAGGTAGATTCGGCCCCCGGGACCTACGACCCGGGCCGTGGTCAAGAACGGGATCCCGTCCCGGATCGTGCGGTACGAGCGGACGGAATCCAGAGCCAAGATGAGCTTCCCGCCCCATCGAACGCACTTGCGGATCTGCCGTAGCGCTCGGACGCGATCGCTGGAGGTCAGGATAAGGCCGTACGAGTTGACCGCGATGATCGCGGCGTCGAGCTCTCTACCGGCGGCGCCACGGACCAGGTCGATCCGTCGTAACCGGATGCGTCCTCGAACGGACGAGGGTTCCGAGCCAAGTCGGGCCCGGGCCCTCCGGAGCATTCCGGCCGAAGCGTCGATGCCCCACACCCGGAATCCTGCGCGGGCGAGGGCTACCGTCACCCTGCCCGTGCCGCACATCGCGTCCAGGACGGTCGTGGCGCGTCCGAGTCTTCGCTTGTAGAACGCGACGTCCTCGGTCAGTCGGTCCCAAGTGAAGTCATAGAAACTCGCCTCCGCGTCGTAGCCGGCGGAGGAGGGCGGCCGGCTCGTCATCGGTGACAGCTGCAGACGGCATCCCTACAGGACCATAAGCGACCCGATGAGCACCCGTTAGGGTCGGACCAAACGCGGAGCCGAGGTAGACGCCGGCCCGCGGAACGGCCGAGCGTACGGCTATGGTCTAGCGTCAGCTCGCTCGGGTCGGATGCCCGAGGAGCGGGACCCGGTGCCGGCCCACCTCCGGCTGGGATGGTGCTCCCACGGCGGGGGCCAGGGTGAAGACTGGCCTCCCCCTTCCCCCCTAATCCCTACCTGATCTAGGTCTTCCCGAGGCCGCAGCCTGGAGGCGGGAGGTCCGCCTCGACCGCGCCCCGCAGGTCGGCTGCAGGGCTAGATGGAGAGACGTTCTGCGGCCCGAAGTACCCACAGGGCTTCGGTGGTGACCCAGTCGTTCCGCCGGCGTGAGTCGCCTCTGCCCCAGTCCACGGATTCGGCTCCGGTCCGGGCGGTCCGGCCCACCCGGTAGTATCGGGCGTCCGCCGCCCATCCCCCGTCCGGCAGCTCCCGGGCCTCGAGCCAGTCCAGGGCCTCCGACGCCCTGGGGTCCTCCAACCGGCCCACGTCTCCGACCCCTCTCAGGCCACCGAGGATGTCGTAGTGCCAGTAGAGCGGGTAGTGCAGCTCGAGGAAGTCGGGGCGGATGGGCCGGCCGTTCGACTTTCGCCGGAAGAGGTGACGCTGGAGGAAAAGCTCGGTCGCTCGACACGCCGACGCTGCAGCTGGGCGGTCGCCCGCGGCCTGGGCGTAGGTGGCCAGGCCCCGCATCGGGAGCAGCGTCTCCATGAACGATGATGTCTCGGCCCCCGGCCTTCGGTCGCAGTTCCAGCCTCCGTCCGGCCACTGCCATCGTAGGAGGAGCTGGACGAGCTCGGCGACCCTCTCGTCGACGAGCCCCAGGACGGTGAGGTACCGCAGGGCGTTGCCCTGCTGGGAGGCGTGGCTCCTCGCTCGGCCCCGTATCACGGGGATGCCCGCCGGACTCGTCGCCCGGCTCCCGCTCTTCGCTACGATCGCCCGCCGATAGTACCCGCCAAGCCACAGGTCGAGGACGCGGTCCCTGACAGGCTCGAGCACCGGGTCGCCCGGCGGGTAGCCTAGGTCCGCGAGCGCCGCCAGGACCCAGTGGGCGCCCTTCCACTTGGAGTACGGATGCCGCAGGGCCTCCGAAGACGGACCCTCGGCGACGCCCGAGAGGAGCGCTCGCACACGCACGGAGGCGCGGACCACACGCTCGAGGCGCTCTACCCGCGGTTCATCCCGAGATTCTCCGAGGACCCCTACGCGGACCCGCCACCGAATGGACGGTTCGGGTGAGGCAAGAAGCTCATCGACCAGGCGGGATCGTCGTGAGGTTCCTGCCATATCGCTCGACCCAGCCGAGAATCCGGAAGCTTGAGAGCGCATCTACAGCGCAGCGGCCCCTCACCGCCCGTCTAGGTGGGGCGGCGCGCGGGATCCTGGAGGCGCGACCCCGGTCCCGCCCTCGGGTCGTGGGCCGCCCGGGGAACCCAGGGCGGGCCAGCGAGCTGAGGGCGGTCGTGCGACCGCGGCCGTCGGCTCGACTGCGGTAGCATGCGGCACCCAAGGCGGTGGGAGGACGAGGTGGATCCGGCGCTCCCCGGAGACCTGGGGGCAGGCCACGGCCGAACCGGGCCCTCCCCGCCCGAGGGGATGTACCCGTGCATCCGTCCCGCGGCGTTCGGCGAGAGACCACGAGATTCGATGCAACCTATAAGAACCGCATGAATCGGATTCCCGAGAGCGGACGGATCCCGTAGGATGACCGACCCCGACGATGACCTCGAGAACCTCCGAGGACAGATCGCGGAGGTCGACCGGACGATCGCGGGCGCCATAGGCCGGCGGCTCGACCTGGCACGAAGGATCGGTGCGCGGAAGGCCGACCGTGGCGAGCCGATGCGCGACTTCGGGGTGGAGGGCGAGGTCCTCGCGAGGTGGCGTCGTGAGCTTGGGGTCGCAGGCATCGCCCCCGGGCGAGCGGAGGCGATCGCCCGGTGGCTGGTGGAGGAGTCCGTCCGAGCCCAACAGGAGGTCCTCGAGGTCCGCCCCCGGGCGCCCGGCGACACGTTCGCCATCGCGATCGTCGGGGGCGCGGGCGCCATGGGTGGCTGGCTGGCAGGGTTCTTCGAGGACGCGGGGCACCGCGTCGCGGTCGTGGACCCGCGCCCCCCGGGGGGCGGTCGACCGACGTTCCCGGATGTCGAGACCGCGGCCGCGAAGGTCGACGTCCTCGTCTTCGCCACGCCGATCCGGTCCACCGCCCCGCTCCTTCGGCGTGCGCTGGCCACGGACAGCCGAGCCCTCATCTTGGACATCCTGAGCGTCAAGGCCCCCATCCTCGGCCTGCTGCGATCGGCGGCCGCGGCTGGCCGTCGGGTGACGAGCGTGCATCCGATGTTCGGCCCATCGGCCCGGACCCTCTCCGGTCGCAACCTTCTCCTCGTCTCCTGTGGCGTCCCCGAGGCCGACCGGGACGCCCGCGCCCTCTTCCAAGGCTCCGCGCTGTCGATCGCGGAGGTCCCCCTCGACCGGCACGATCAGCTCATCGCGGAGTCGCTAGGTCTGGCCCACGCCGTGAACCTGCTCTTTCTGGCGGCTCTCGCCGCCGACCCCGCCACCCCGGACGACCTGGCCCATGCGGCGAGCACCACCTTCCACCGACAATCGTCGCTCGCGCGGGCGGTCGCGGAAGAGGGGCCTGAGCTCTACCTCGACATCCAGGCGATGAACCCGCACTCGTGGGGACTGTACCAGGAGCTGCACGCCGCGCTCGACCGCCTGGAGGGCATGGTCGAGCGCCGGGACCTTCCCGGATTCTCCGAGCTCGTCCGCAGCGGCCGGGCCAAGCTCGACCCCGGCACGGAACCGATGCGCCGTTGACGGGGTCCCCGAGGAGCGGGCATCCCGTGGGCGGTGTCCACGGGACCACCGACCGCGTTCGTGATGGCGCCCCTGGGCGCGGGCCGGCGGCCCCGGCGAACGTCCTGCCGGTCCCTCGGGGTCCGGCCTAGGTCATCACGTGGATGTTCTTCTTCGCGCTGATGTCGGTGAGGATCTTCGGCCAGACGGTGACGCTGACCTCCCCGATGTGGGCCTTGCGAAGGAGCAGCATCTGGGTCCGCGACTGGCCGATCCCCGAGCCGATGCTGAGCGGGATGGAGCCGTTCAGGATCGCTTGGTGGTAGGGGAGCTTGAGGAAATCGAGCTGCTTGCTCATCGTGAGCTGTTGGCGGAGCGTCTCGGCGTTCACCCGGATCCCGCCCGACATCAATTCGTGGCGGCGGTGGGTCACCGGGTTCCAGACGAGGATATCGCCGTTGAGCCCGTGCATGACCCTCCCGTCCGGGAGCTTGACCTCGCTCACCCAGTCGTCGTAGTCGGCGGCCCGCATCTCGTGCGGGTGACCGTCGCTCAGCGGCCAGCCGATCCCGATGATGAACACGGCCGGGTACTTCTGCAGGATCGCCGTCTCTCGCTGCTTCCGGGGAAGGTCCGGGTAGGCGTCGAGCAGCTCCTCCGCATGCAGGAAGTGGATCTCCTCCGGGAGGGTCGGGTACCGCGGGTCCCGGAGCGCGGGGAACAGGCGCTCGACGTGGCGCTGAGCTCCCGTGATCACCTGCCAGATCGTGCGGACCGTCGCCTTGAGATAGTCGAGGTTCCGGTCGCCGTCGGTGATCGCCTTCTCCCAGTCCCACTGGTCAACGTAGGCGCTGTGGTCGTGGTCGAGGAAGTAGTCCTTCCTCACCGCGCGCATGTCGGTGAGCAGCCCCTCGCCGGGAGCCATGCCGAGCTCCTTCAGCGCCATCCGCTTCCACTTGGTCGCGGCCTGGACGACCTGGGCGTCGACGGGGTGCGCGTCGCGGTCGTTCGAGATGTGGAACTGGATCGGGGTCCGGGACCCGTCCCGGTCGAGCATGTCGTTGACCCCGCTCTCGACGGGGACGATGAGCGGCACCTGGACCATCATCAGGTGCAGCTGCCGGCACATCTCCTGTTCGATGTAGCTCTTGACCGCATAGATCGCCCGTTGGGTCGTCTTCGGGTCCAGCAACGAGCGGTAGTCGTTGGGAAGGACGCGCTCGACCTCCTCGTAGGTGCCGATCCCCGGTCCGGCCAGGTCTGCGAGCTTGCGTCGTTCGACTTGAGCGTCCATCGATGCCGTTCCGTCGTCTGGGTCGATAAGGCGCCCGTCAAGCCTGCTCGACCTGGGGGTTCCTGGGCGTCGCCGGCACCTCGGGCGTCGCGCTCCGCGAAGGGTGCCGAGAGGTTCGTTACGCTACGCTAGCTCGTCGGTCCTGCCGGCGGGGCCGCCGCCGGCCCGGGCGCCCGGCGTCGTCCCGGGACCGTCACGCCCCGGAGATCACCGTCTCGACGATCCGGACGGGCGTGCGCGGTCGGTCGTTCCCGTCGCGCGGCACGGCGGCCAGCTTCTCGACGACGTCCTGCCCGCCGCGGACGTGGCCGAAGATCGCGTGCTTTCCGTCGAGCCAGGGGGTCGGGGCGAGCGTGATGAAGAACTGGCTCCCTCCGGTGTTGGGCCCGGCGTTCGCCATCGACACGACGCCCGGACTATCGTGCCGCAGCCCGGGGCCGAACTCGTCCGCGATCTTGTAGCCGGGGCCCCCCGTGCCGTCCCCTTGAGGGCAGCCCGTCTGGACCATGAACCCCGGGATGACCCGGTGGAACGTCAGGCCGACGTAGAACTGCTTGCGGGTGAGCGTGAGGAAGTTCTCCGCGGTCTTCGGAGCCCGGTCGCGGAAGACCTCGATCCGCACATCGCCCAACGTGGTCCTGAGGGAGACGGTGGGGTTCGCCATGGACATCCCAGTCCATCGGACAGGAAAACAGCACGCCTCGCCGCGGCCGGCGCGTGGGGCCGGCCCGTTTATCAGGCCGGCCGAGGCTAGCGCGACGGGCCGCCTGCCGCCATGAACCGTTCTATCGCCTGGGTCGGCGTGGGAGCGATCCTCGCCGGCATGGGGCTGGTCGCGTTCCCCATCGTCGTCACCGGCCGCGAACAGCTCGACCCGGAGCAGATCCTCGGCTTCCTCGTCGCGCCGGTCGGGCTGTTCATCGTCCTGATCGCCGCGGTCTCCGTCGACCCGTACCGAACGACCGTGATGGGAACGTTCGGCAACCCGGACGAGACCTCCGCCGACACGGCTCCTCCGGGGGTCGCCTCGGGGCCGTCCCGATACCTGAACCCCAACGCCTCGGTCCATTGTCGCGCCTGTTACGCGATCATCACCGCGGACCTCGCGACCTGCCCGCGCTGCGCCCGGGCGAGGGAGTGCCGAGGATGCCGGCGGCCTCTGGGGATGGTGCTCGACCGACCGACCTGCCCTACCTGCGCTCGCGCCGAGCCGTTCTGCAACTGTCCTATGCTCGCTCGCCCTCCGCGACCCCTCTCGGGAGGTACCTCGCGAGGGTCGGCCCTATGACCGCATCGCCCGACGACCATGCCCTCCCCCGGGGGGTCGCCTCGCCCCCCTCGGGGCCGGTCCACGTTCACTTCGATGGCGCCTGCGAGGAGGTCGGGGGGCAGAAGGTGGCGGCGTACGGCTATACCCTGGACGGCCCCGGCCTGCGGCACGAGGATTTCGGCCTCGCCGTCCCGCCGGGACATCCTCGGGCGACGAACAACGTCGCCGAGTACGTCGGCGCGATCTGCGCCCTCGAGTGGCTCTCGCGGCAAGGGTTCACGGGCGAGGTCCAGCTCTCCGGCGACAGCCAGCTGGTCCTCCGCCAGATGACCGGAGAGTACCGCGTCCTCGCCGAGGGCCTCAAGCCGTACCACGAGCGACTCGAGCAGCTCGCCCGGTCGTTCCGTCACGTCTCGTTCGACTGGGTCCCGCGGGAGGAGAACGTCCGGGCGGACGATCTGTCGAAGCGTGGGGTCGCCCTGGCACGACGGAGCCGAGCTCCCGCTCGAAGCGACGGCGGAACGACGTCAGCTTCCCGTCCCCCGAGCGACGAGGAGCTTACGGACGACGGCTAGCGCCGTCGGATGCGGCCTAGCCCCAGCGGACCGTGTAGACCAGGGTCCGGCCCTCTACGGCCGCCCGGGCCCGCGCAGAATCGACGTAGGTGGCGAACGCCGCTGCGGCCTCAGGGGACAGCCGCGGAGGGACTCCGTAGCCTCGCGGGACACCGACCCCGAGGGACGTCGGCGGGAGGCGGGAGACCAGGGGCGGGCTCGGTCGCGCGCCGACGCGGGCCGCCATCAGGGCTCCGCCTCGATCGACCGACGGGCTGCCGACCTGCCGAGGGTCCTTGCGAGGTCGAAGACGCACGGAAGGACCGCCAACGGTGTGGGATCGGGGGGTTCCGCTCCGAGGGGCGCCGAGATCAGCTCGGCCCATCCGGCCCGGATGTCCGACATCGTCTGTCGGGCTGTGTCAGACGGACGTCATACATAAATCCGTAGCTCCAGTGGAAACCGGGGGGTCCGGGGGCTCGGTCCCTAACGGAGACGGGTGGCGGACAAAGGGCAGACCCCTCGGCGGCCCTAGCGCGTACGTGCCGGCGGCCCCGGGCTCCATGCTCTTGTAGGCCGGACGCTCCTCCCGCCCCGGGGGTCTGAGCGTGGCCGCCGGAGCGCCGGGCGATGCCGCAAGCCGTTTCTTCGCTCGGGCCGAGCAGGAGCTCCTGAACGCGGCGGTCGAGTCCCAGCGGGCCGACTGGGTCTACTCCACGTTCATCACGCCCGACACCGAGGAGCTCTCCTCCTCGGCGCTCGCCCGCCTCATCGCGTTGACCGTGCGCGAGGCGCGGGAAGCGGCGCAGCTCCCCCGCGGCGCGTTGGACCGGGCGAACGCCCGCAAGGCGAAGATCCTCCCGCTCTCGCTCCCGCTGCTCGCCCCGGCGGAACCGGTCCTCGCCCAGGAGCTGACGCGGCGGGTCGCGTCGATGCAGGGGAACTACGCGAAGGGCCGCCATACCCCCCGCGGGCAGAAGGAGGCGCTCGACCTCCAAGGGCTGTCGCGCATCCTGACCGAGAGCCGCGACCCCGCTCTGCTCGAGGACGTCTGGACCGGCTGGCACCAGGTGGGCCGGACGATCCGACCGGAGTTCGAGCGGTACGTCGAGCTCGCCAACGTGGGGGCTCGCGAACTGGGTTTCCCCGACACGGGCGCGATGTGGCGGTCGAAATACGACATGGAGCCCGAGGCGTTCGGCCGTGAGGTCGACCGGCTCTGGGAGGCGGTCCGTCCCCTCTACCAGGCCCTCCACACGTACGTCGGGCACCGGCTTCGCGACGTCTACGGTGCGGACCTGGTCCCTCCCGGGCGCCCGCTCCCGGCCCATCTCCTCGGCAACATGTGGGCCCAGTCCTGGGAAGGGATCTACCCGATCCTGGCGCCCCGGTCGGGGGGGGCCCCGTACGACCTGACGAAGCTCCTGGTCGACCGGCACACGACGCCGGAGGAGATGGTCCGCTATGCCGAGCGGTTCTTCGTCTCGCTCGGTTTCGAACCTCTCCCGCCCTCCTTCTGGGAGCGCTCGATGCTCGTCCGCCCGCGCGACCGCGAGGTCGTCTGCCACGCGAGCGCTTGGGACATCGACTTCGTGCACGACCTCCGGATCAAGATGTGCATCGAGATCACGGCCGACGACTTCCGGACGATCCACCACGAGCTGGGCCACAACTACTACCAGCGAGCCTACGGCCATCTGCCGTACCTCTTCCGGGACAGCGCGCACGACGGGTTCCACGAGGCGGTCGGCGACACGATCGCGCTGTCCGTCACCCCGGGCTACCTCCAGCAGGTCGGTCTCCTCGACAAGGTGCCGCCGGAGGACGACGTCGGGTTCCTGCTCGAGCGGGCGCTCGAGAAGGTCGCGTTCCTCCCGTTCGGCCTCCTGATCGACAAGTGGCGATGGGAGGTCTTCTCCGGCCGCATCCCGCCCGCCGAGTACAATCCGAGCTGGTGGGCGTTGTGCGAACGCTACCAGGGCGTCGCGCCGCCGCACGCCCGGGGGAGCGACGAGTTCGACCCCGGCGCGAAGTTCCACGTACCCGCCAACGTCCCCTACATCCGGTACTTCCTCGCGCACATCCTCCAGTTCCAGTTCCACCGCGCCCTGCTGCGGGCCTCCGGCTACGACGGGCCCCTCCATCGCGGGTCGATCTACGGCTCGAAGGAGGCCGGCGAGCGGCTCGCGGCGACCCTCTCGATGGGCGCGAGCCACGAGTGGCCCGACGCGCTCGAGGCGCTCTCGGGCGACCGCACGATGGAGGCGGCCGGTCTCCTCGAGTACTTCGCTCCGCTCCGCCGCTGGCTCGACGACCAGAATCGCGCCCACGCCGGCGGAGGCTAGCGCCGGCCGCCGACCGCGGCGCCGCACGCGAACGCGCGGGGACCTCACGGAAGGGGGCGGTCGACGATGCTCCTCGGAGCACACGAGACGGTCCTCCGCAGTGCCTATGCGGTCGTAGCTTCCGGTACGGGCGGGGGCCCGCGACGGCGGCCCGGGGTCCTCTATCTCACGAGCGAACGGGTCGTCTTCGAGGCCCCCGCTTCGCGCGGGATCGTGCGCGACCTCGTGGCCGGCCGGGAGACGGAGATCCTGGTCGACGAACCCCTCGCTCGGCTGCGCAACGTCTCGGTGCGGAAGGGCCGTTGGGCGCGGCCGCGGCTTGTCGTCGACCGTGGGGAGCACCGTGCCGCCTTTGATGTCCTCGAGCCGGAGGAGTGGGTCGTCGCGATCGCCGAAGCGCGGCGCCGGGCGGAGCTCGTCCACGAGGCGGCACGCGGCGCGCTCGCCCCTCCGGGCCGGTCGGTCGTCAAGGTCCGCTGCCGGTACTGCGGCGGGCTCGGAGATGAGACCAGCGACCGCTGCCCGTCGTGCGGGGCGCCGTTCTAGCGTCGAGCGGGACGGGCGGGGCCCCCGGGGCCCGTCCGGGTCAGTTCTCCCAGCCTCTCATGGCGGGTCCGAGGGTGAACGCCCGGATCGCCGCCACCGGCTCGAGCGCCGGGGTCGGGGCTGTCGCCGGACGGAGCGCTTCGGCAGCGTGGTAGAGCAGTTCGTAGGCCGCCTCTTCCGCCTCGGCCGGGTCATCGTGGTCACGGGACGCCGGGACGAAGACGCGGACGACGCCCCGCTGCAGACCGAGGAGGACGAGCCCTCCGCCTTCCCGCCGCGCCCAGGCCAGGAGCTCGCCCTCGGGGCGCTCGAGCAGGCCCACCCACCGCAGGGTCCCGAACCAGCGGCCCGCGAGCCGTCCAAGGAAGGCGTGGGGGCTCGTCCCTGGGGGGAGGTCGATCTCCGCGATCGACCGGAGGTCGCGGTCAGACCTCGCGTCGACCGTCGGAGGGCGGGCGAGCGCGCGGTAGCCGCCGTCGACCCGCTCGACCAGGCCCTCCCGTTCTAGCCGACGCAGGGCTCGGGAGAGGGACTCGGGGTGCGTGCCGAGGACCCGGCGGAGGCCGCTGAACGCGAGCCGTCCCGACAGCCCCTGGAGCGTTGTGAGGACCCGCTCGTCCAGGTGGCCGCCGTCGCCCTCGCTCACCGTGCTGCCGGTGCGGCCCATCGGGGCCAGGACGGTCGTACTCCGTTTAGCGGGCCGGTTACCCGGAGGCCACCAAGAGCATCCGCCGGGGCGAGGGGTCGCGCGGTCCCGGTGTGAGCGGACGTCGCTCGAACCGGTCAATATCCTCAGGGGCCGGCTGGACGTGGCGATGTCCGAACGGACCAGGAACGGGAACGCATGACCGACGACGATGAGGACTCCGGGTCGCACGCAGGGCGGGGCCGCTACGGTCCCTGGGTCTGGACCGCCTACCGCGCCTACAACGAGCTGCTGCGCGAGAAGGTGAAGAAGCGGTTCGAAGCCCAGGAAGGGCCCTGGCTGGACCAGGTCGCTGACCTCCTCGTGGCGATCGTGAACGCCCGCTGGGAGGGCGGCCGCCGGAAGGAGAAGGAGCTCGAGGGACTCTACGCGAAGCTCGAGCGGGCGCTCTCGGAGTGACGGCCGTGACGAGAACGATCCCGCTGCCCCTCCCGGGACCCCCGATCGGGCCGGAGCCGTCGCTCCCCTGGCCCGGCCGCCTGCGGGCGCTGTAGCGGAGGACGATGGCGCTCGCGGATTTGGAAGCGAGGATCGCCTCCGCGGTGGAGACGGCCGCGCCCAGCGTCGCCGCGGTCGAGACGCTGCGCGTCGGCGGCCGATGGCGCGGACCCGCGCTCGGCGTCCCGTCCCAGGCGACCGCGCTCGTGACGGACCAGGACGGCTACCTGGTGACGAACCAGCACGTCGTCGAGGGGGCGGCCCGGCTCAACGTGCGCCTCGCGGACGGCCGGGAGCTTCCCGGGGAGGTCGTCGGCGGGGACGAGGTCACCGACCTCGCGGTGGTGAAGGTCGACGCCTCGGACCTTCCGGCGGCCCATCTCGGGGACTCCGAGGCGCTCCGCGTGGGACAGTTCGTCCTCGCGGTCGGCCACGCCCTCGGGCTGCCCGGCGGTCCCACCGTCTCGCTCGGTGTGGTGAGCGCCCTCGCGAGGCCGCTCCCCGGGACGGACTTCGTCTTCGAGGGCCTCGTCCAGACGGATGCCGCGATCAATCCGGGGAACAGCGGCGGACCGCTGGTCGACCTCGCCGGGTCGGTCGTCGGGATCAACACCGCGATGGTGCCGTTCGCCCAAGGCGTAGGGTTCGCGCTGCCGATCCACGCCGCCCGGCGGATCACCGCCGAACTGCGGCGCACCGGCAGGGTCGTCCGTCCGTGGATCGGGGTCCAGGTCGCCGAGCTCACCCCGCCGCTCGCCCGGCAGCTCGCCCTTGAGCCCCGCAGCGGCCTCTTCGTCGCGGAGGTCGTCGCGGGTTCCCCCGCCCATCGTGCCGGGATACGGGCCGGGGACGTCCTGACGGCGGTGGGTCCGTTCCCGGTCCGGACCGTGCGCGAGCTGCTCGAAGGGCTCGCCCGCTTCCCCGTCGGTTCGGACGTCCAGCTCGGGTTCCGACGCCGCGGCGGCGCGCTGTCGGCGAGCGTCCCGCTCCAGGAGAGCCCGGAGGCGGTCGCGGTCGGGCGCTGAGCGGCCGGGACGCCCCCTTCGCCGCGTACCGGGTCTATATGGAGGGGGCGTCCTCCCTGTCCCGCGATGTGGACCGATTCGTGGGGCCGGGCCGTCACGGACATCCGCATCAGCGTCACGAAGCGGTGCAACTTCTCGTGCGTCTACTGCCATGACGAGGGCCTGGGACCGGTCGACCGGCCCCGCTCCCCGCACGGGGAGGAGCTGACCGTCACCGAGGTCGAGCGCCTCGTCTCGGTGGCGCGGGAGATCGGCATCCGCTCGGTGAAGTTCACCGGCGGGGAGCCGCTGGTCCGGGACGACCTCGAGGAGATCGTCGAGCGGACGGTCCTCCAGGTCCCCGACGTCTCGCTCACGACCAACGGCTCGCTCCTGGCCCGCCGCGCCGAGGGCCTGCGCGACGCCGGCCTGAAGCGCGTGAACGTGTCGATCGACTCCGTCGACCCGGAGGCGTTCCGCGCGATCCGTCACGGGGCCCTCGCCCCCGTCCTGGAGGGGATCCGCGAGGCGATCCGGGTCGGTCTCACCCCGGTCAAGCTCAACATGGTCGTCTTCCGGGCGACGGTCGGCTCGATCCCGCAGATGATCGACTATGTGTCGGGCCACGAGGGGCTCAAGCTCCAGCTGATCCAGTTCATGCCCGAGCTGGTCCACCACGAGCGCTTCTCGGTCGACCTCGCGGAGGTGCGGCGCTGGCTCGAGGACCATGCCTCCCGCGTGCTGGTGCGCGAGATGCACCACCGGCGGATCTACCTGTTCGACCGGACGGAGGTCGAGCTGGTCGACCCGGTGCGCAACCCGGAGTTCTGCGCGAACTGCCACCGGATACGGGTGACCCACCGCGGCGAGCTGAAGGGATGCCTCAACCGCAACGACGACCTGATCCCGACGCGGGGGTTGGACGACGGGGCCCTCCGCGAAGCGTTCCGGCAGGTGATCACGCTCCGGGTCCCCTACTACGGTGGCTACATCACGGACCTCCGGCCCATCGGTGCCGGGGTCCCGTCGTCCGCTCGGCCCGACGTGCGCGCGTCGGCCGCGTCGCCCGAAGGTCCGGACCGACCGTAGGCGGCGCAACGTCCCCGTCGCAAGCCCTCATAACACCGTCACGCCTCCCAACCCGAGGTTCGCATGACGGTCGATTTCGCCTGGTCGAAGAGCCCGAGCCTGCGTGTGGCGGCGATCGCCTGGACCGGCCCGTGGAACGAGCGGAAGATCCGCTCCCAGTTCGAGCGGGTCGAGCGGTGGGCGAAGGCCCGCGGGGTCCGCACCGGTCGCTGGATCTTCCGGGAGCCGGGCGAGCGACGCTGGGAGGTCGCGATCGAGCTGAAGGGCCGGGTCCGCGGGTCGGCGCCCGTGCGGACCAAGACGCTGCCCGCCGCGACGGTCGCTCGCGTCGTCTTCGACCCCGAGGTCGTCTCCCCGCGGCTGGTCTACCACGGTCTTTCGGATTGGTTGCGGTGGCGCCGCAAGGACAAGGAGATCCGCTCGGTCGTGTCGACGCGGGAGATCTACTCGGGCAACCCGTGGACCGAGCCGAAGGCCTGGTCGCGGACCGAGGTCCAGTTCCTGGTGCGAAAGTGAGCCGGTCCGCCGGCGGCACGGGCGGTCGCCGCGAGCGGACGCCCCGCGGCGGGGATTGAGCCTCATGGGAGGCCCGTCGTCGACGGAGGAGGCGAAGGCGTCCACGCTCTTCCGGTGGGGATGCCTCGCGGCGATTCTCGGCTCCGTGGTCGCGCTGGGGGCACCTACCGTCCTCCTCCTGCTGGCCGCAGGCCGGCGGGCGGGCCTGTCCCTGACCTCGTCGAAGGTCCTCGAGGCGGAGAGCCTCCTGGTCGTCGCCGGCGCCGTCCTGCTGCTCCTCGCGTTGTTCCTCTACCGGCGGGCGTTCGTCCGCCTGAAGCACGTCGACCGGCGCCTGAGGCCGGTCGCCGACGTGTGCCTCGTCGGCACCGTGGGGGCGGTCATGCTCGTCGTCGTCGGCGCGGTCGTGGCCGGCGGCGCGTCGTCGCTCACGGGGTGCCTCAACGGGCACGCGGCCCACGCGCTCAGCTGCCTCCGCTCGGACGACCCGACGGTGGGCTACCTCGCGATCGCCGGGTTCTGGCTCCTCTGGGCCGGCATGGCGGCGGTCGCCGCGGGGCTCATCCTCGCGGGGCGGCACTTCGGCCGGCGAGCGATGACCGCCGGAGGGGCCGTCTACGCGATCCTGGCCGCGGACGTCGCGGTGCCGTTCGCGGCGGTCCTCGTCCCGCTGTCGGCGGCGACCGCGTACCCGTTGGGGGCAGCACCCGTCCTCGCTGTCGCGGCCGCAGGGCTGGTCTACGTCGGGGCCCGTTCCGCGCTCGCCCACGACCGTTAGTGCGGCCGGGCCGAACCGTCAAGAACCCCACCGTCTCTCGAGACGGCCGATGTCCTCCGGGGCCGCGCCGACCCGCACCGAGACCGCCGTCGTCGCCGGGGGTTGCTTCTGGTGCTCGGAGGCGGTGTTCTCGGAGCTGCGGGGCGTGAGCTCCGTCCTGCCGGGGTACGCCGGGGGGACGGTGCCCAACCCGTCCTACGAGCAGGTCTGCACCGGCCGGACGGGCCACGCCGAGGCCGTCGAGGTCACGTTCGACCCGTCGGCGCTGTCGTTCCACGACCTCCTGGTCGTCTTCTTCACGACGCACGACCCGACGACGCGGGACCGCCAGGGTCCGGACGTCGGCTCGCAGTACCGTTCGGCGGTGTTCTACCGGACCCCGGAACAGCAGACCGCCGCCGAAGCGGTCGTCCGGGAGATCACCGACGAGCGGCTCTACTCCAAGCCGGTCGTCACCCAGATCGTCCCGCTGACGAAGTTCTATCCGGCGGAGGAGTACCACCGGGAGTACTTCCGCCGTCACCCGGAGCAGGGCTACTGCCAGGCGGTCATCGCGCCCAAGCTCGCGAAGTTCCGCAAGGCGCATGCCTCGCGCCTTGCCTTCACCTAGGCAGCGGCCCTCGCCCAGGTCGAAGGGCTAGTCGGTCTCGAACGTCAGCTCCGACGGCGAGCCCGCGACCTCGGCTACGGCCAGGCCGGCCGGAGCGTACCAACGGTGCAGCTCGAGCAGGAGCCGGCCACCGCGCACGACAGGGTCGGACCGCATCAGCTCCTCGGCCCGGGCCACGGAGTCGGTCCGGAAGATCAGGATCCCTCGGAGCTCAAGGTCCCCCTCCAGCGGGCCCGTCGCGATCGTCTCGCCCGACTCGCGGAGGCGCCGAAGGTGGGCGAGGTGCGCCTCCTGGAGCCGATTGGCCTCCTCTTCGGCGAGCGCGGGGAGACCGTGCGGGCGGCGCAGGAGCCCCAGAACGTAGTGGGTCATCGGGGGCAGTCGGTCGACCTCGGACGGCCGCGCTCCTCCCTGCGACATGTCCCCCCGTGACCCGGAGACCCTCGGACGCCCAAAAGGCCGCGGTCTCCCCCGACACGGCAGCTCCCCGGCCCCGGCCGTGCGTCGCCGGGGAGCGGGGACCCTGTCGGGGCCTGCCGCCGGGCCTGGTCCCCCCGCCGTGCTACCCGAGCGAGAACAGCACCACGAAGTAGGTGGCGAAGGCGAGCAGGATCCCGGCCGAAACGTACCGGACCCCCCTCTCGAACGACGGGCTCCGGCGGGCTCCAGCGTGGACGAGGCGCGGGAAGGTGACGACCCAGACGACGATCGCCCCGAAGAGGCCGAGCAGGAGGACCGCGCCGCCGAGGTACGCGAAGGCGACCCCGGCCGTCAGCCACCAAACGACCTGGAACGGGTTCGACAGTCCGATCGCGACGGCGCGGGCGAAGGTACGCTCGTCCGGAAGATCGCTGCTTACGGGCCCGACCTCTCGGAGGAGTCGGGCCCCGAGAAAGCCCATCACGCCAGCCCCGAGCAGGTAGACGAACCGGACCACCGCGTGCAGGTCCGCGACGCGGGCGAGCAGGTAGACCGCAAGGCCGAGGATGCCGTCGGCGGTCATCGCGCCGAGGCCGGTCACGACCCCGGCGCGGTAGGACCTCGCCGCGACCGCGGCGATCCAGGCGTTCATCGGCCCGGGAGGGATGGCGAGCGAGAACCCGAGGACGATGCCGAACACGAGGCCCTCAAGCAGGGTCGTCATGCCGGTCTCCTGACGTGATGCGAGGACCCCGCTGCGACGGCGGCCCTCATCGCGGGCCGCGACCGCCGGGTCCGGAGGTTCACGTCCACGGGGGCGAGGGACCGGACGGCGAACCTGCGGTCACGACCACGACCCGACGAGGGGGTCGGGCGACCGCGATCGCCCCCCCGATCGCCGTCAGGACGAAGCCGACGACGAACCCTCCGAACGCCAGCGGGATGCTCGCGACGGCGCAGGCGAGCGCCAGGGCGCCCAGCAGGCGTCGGGCGCGGGGGACGAGTCCCATCAGCCCCCCGAGCGCCATCGTCAGGAGCCCCAGCACGACCCCGCCGACGAACAGCGGGCTCGACAGGCCGAACTCGTGGGCAAGGACCGTCCCGATCACCCAGAGGACCAGCCCTCCCGCCAGGACGAACGCGCCGCCCACGACGGTCAGGACGGCCGCGAGGACGGGACGGCGGCTGGCGATCACGAAGGGGCGAACCCGGCGACCTTCTTACGGGGCGCGGTGACCCTGGAGCTGTTGCGCCGGGACGGCGCAGCGGGCGCCCGGCCGACCCCGAGGCTCACAGCGTCCAGGTCGGGCCGCCGTAGCCGCTAGGGGGCCGGGGCGGGGTTGGCCCTCCGAACGGGTCCGGGCGGACGGTCGGCGGGCGGACCCCCTTCTGCGCGAGATAGGCGTCGATCGCCTCCGCGGCCTTCGAGCCCGCGGCCATCGCGTACACGACCGACTTCCCGCCGGAGGCGAAGACCCCCTCCACGTCGGTCATCCAGTCCGGCCGCTTCCCCTCGGGCCACGGGTGGCGCGACGGGGTCAGGTCCAGTTCGGCCGGCAGCCCTCGGAGGTCGGCGGCCTCCCCTACCGCGACCAGGACCGTATCGCACGCGATCGTCTGGTCCGAGCCGGCGACCTCGACGGTCGTCGGACGCCCGGACCGGTCCGGGGGGCCCGGGCCGACGCGTCGGACGACGACCCCCGTGACCTGCCCCTCGCCGAGGATCTGCACCGGGGCCCGCTCGAACAGGAACCGCAGCCCCTCCTCGGCTCCCTCGACGACCTCCTCCGTCCCCGCGGGCATCTGCGCGCGAGTGCGGCGGTAGACGAGCGTGACGTCGCCCCCGTCCGTGAGCCGGAGCGCGGAGCGGGCCGCGTCCAACGCGACGTCCCCGCCGCCGATGACCACGACCGTGCGGTTCTTGCGGCCGAACAGCCCCTCGGGCCCGCGGTTCGCCGCCAGCAGGAACGGGAGCGCGGGGAAGACCCCCGGCAGCTGCTCGCCCGGGATCCCGAGCGCCCGGGGGTCCGAGGCGCCGATCGCGACGTAGACGGCACGGTAGCCGTCGGCGAGCAGGCTCTCCGGCGTGAAGTCACGGCCGGCCCGCTTGCCGGTCACGAACGTGACGTCGAGGTCGCGGAACCGGCCGAGGTCGGCCCGCAGCTCCGTTCCGTCCAGATGGTACTTCGGGATCGTCTCGACCTGTCCGCCGAGGAACGGGGCGTCCTCGTAGACGGTGACCGGGTAGCCGCGCAGCGCGAGCTCCCACGCGGCCATCAGCCCGGCGGGGCCCGCGCCGACGACCGCGACCCGTTCCCGCTTCGGGGCGCTCGGCACGTAGAGGAGGTCCGAGCGGCCCAGCTCGAGGGCCGCGCGCTTGAGGTGGCGGATCGCGATCGGGGTCCCCTTCCCCCCCATCACGCAGTCCTCCTCGCAGTAGTGGTAGCAGGCCTTGCAGAGGACCGTCGCGAGCGGGTTGTCGACGAGCGTGAGACGCGCCGCTTCGTCGAACCTCTGCTCGGCGATCAGCGTGATGTAGCCCCGGCAGTCCTGGGTGATCGGGCACGCCTGGACGCAGAACGGCATCGCGCACTGCAGGCAGCGCTGGGCCTCGAGCACGGCCTCCTCGCGGGTGTAGGCGTGCAGGATCTCCCCGAACGACGCGGTGCGGTTCCGGCCGGGCTCCTCGCCGATCGGTGTCCGCTCGTAACGGAACCCGCTCATCGGGGACCTGCGGTCCCCCGAGGCTCGCCAAATCGTAAAGCCTCCATGCCCCGGCCGGACCGTGGGGCACCCCGGCGGCGGGAGCGTCCCCGGTACGGCCGTCGGTCGCGCCGGCCGTCCGCGCCATCCCACCCCGGGGGCACGGTCGAGGGGGATGCCAGTCGAGACCAACGTCTTTTGAACCCCGCCGGCGTAGCTGTCCAGGATGTCGCCGCCACCGTTGCCGGACGCCGTCGGCCCCCGCCCGGTCGAGTTGATCCTCTACCGCTGCCTCGTGTGCGGTTTCCAATCCCTGCGGGGCGAGGAGATCGGCGAGCATCTGATGCAGCACACCGAGGCGGCGAAGTACACCTTCTCCACGGTCGTCAAGTAGCCGGGCCGCCGGACCGGCGCCCCCGACGCGACCGCGCGCGTCGCGACGGAGCTCGAAGGCCCGGGGCCTAGGCTCAGGCCTCCACCGCCGACGTCGGGGAGGCGTGGTCGAGGCGGGGGGGTCCCTGCCGTTCGCCGATCGAGGTCTCCCGGTCCGCTCGGGCCCGGGCCATCTCGAGGTAGAGCAGCCGCTCGGCCCAGTCCGTCGCGTCGACGTCGCACATCTCCACCCCGGGCGAGCCGGCTACCCGGAGGCTCCCGGTGGAGGGGTCTTGGCGGCACCGGCCGGAGCGAAGGTCAGCGAGATCGAGTTCACGCAATGCCGGACGTTCCGCGCGGTGAACCGCTCCCCCTCGAAGACATGGCCGAGGTGGGCGCCACATCGGGCGCAACGGATCTCGGTACGCTCGCCGTCCGGGTCGGGGATGCGCCGGACGCTGCCGGGAAGTTCCTGGTCGAAGCTCGGCCAGCCGCATCCCGCATCGAACTTGTCGTCCGACCGGTAGAGCGCCGCCCCGCAGCGCTTGCAGGAGTAGGTCCCGGTCCCGGAGTGGTGCTCGAACTCACCGGAGAACGGCCGCTCCGTGCCCCCGTGGACGATCACGGCCTCCTCCGCCCGCGTCAGCTTCCGCCACGTCGCCGGGCTGTCCATGCCCGACCGGAGGACGCCCCTCTCATTAGGTCGTGTCCCGCGGTCCGGGACGGGACCGACCCCATCCCCCCACGATGGCCTCTTCCGGGCAGACGTGGGCTATATCTGGAAGGAGAGGGCCTCAATATCGTCGATGGAACGCGCGTACGACCGATCCCTGGGGACCGCCCTGATCGCGGTCGGACTGGGGCTGCTGTTGTTCGGGTTCGTGCAGGCCTACGACTACACCGTGCACCCGCCGACGGGCAACTACAACGTCGTGACGATCGGGGGCAAGGCCGGGAACGGGTCGGGGAGCGGGGCCGTCAACGGCTCGTTCAACGGGCGGTTCCTCGAGGCGTTCACGTTCCTTGGGATCGAGTACCTGGTGGGCGCGTCGATCCTGAAGGGGGGTTGGAACCTGATCACCCCCAAGGCCGAGACGATCGCCGTCCGGGTCAAGCCGCGCGCGCTCCAGGTGGAGCCCGTCGGGGTGTCCGCTCCGGCGCCGGCACCGATGTCCACGCCGACCGCGGCGGCCGGTGCGACCGCCACCCCCGCGGGCCACTGAGCGCGGGGCCTGAGAACGACTCGGCTCGACCCCGGCCCGGTCGGATCCGGCGGAGCGACCGGTGGTGCCCGAGCACGACGGGACCGGTCGGGGCGCCGTCACGGTCGCGGACCTCGAGGACGCCGACCGCGAGCGGGCGGTCCCGGTCCTCCGTGACGGGTTCGTCGGGATTTACCGCTGGCACGCGAAGCGCACCCTGCGGGACGTCCCGACGGTGCGCGCCGCGGAGCTCGGCGGCGAGGTCGTCGGGGTCTCCCTGCTCGACCGCCTCCTTCCCGAGGTCGGCTACGTGTACTACATCGCCGTGCTCTCCCCCCATCGCCGCCGGGGGGTCGCGAGCCTCTTGCTGGACGACGCGCTCGAGAGGTTCCGGGCCGGCCCGGTCGAGGTCGTCTACGCCGCGGTACGGGAGGAGAACCTCCCGTCGCGTCGGCTGTTCGAGGGCCGGGGCTTCCGGAGCGTCGAGCGGAAGGGGACCGGCTGGCGGGACGGGGGTCTCGGGGCCTGGGGGCTCCGGAGCCGGATGCTCCTCGTCCACGGGGAGGTCCTGCTCGGGCTGCGTCTTCGGCCCCCGGCTGCCGCGCCTGCCGGCGGGAGACCCCCGGACGGTTCCCGGGGACCTGAGGACCCGAGCCTCACTCCGGGCGGGGCGTCGGCCCTGGGGCCGGGGTCCCGATCGGAAGCCGGGAGAGGTTGATCAGCCCCACGAACAGCATCACGATCCCGACGAACTCCGCGTAGTACAGCATCACGGGGAACGACGCGATGTAGAACGCTCCGCCCGCCCCGAGGACGCACGCCCCGGCCAGCATCGTCACATGGCTCCAGCGGAAGGCGCGTCGGAGGGAGATGACCGCCGTCCCGAGCAGGACGACCGTGGCGGGGACGGTCACCACCGTGGAGAGGATGAGGAGGTTCGGAGGCGGGTTGCCGACGATGATCCCGCCGACCACCATCGACAGCGGAAGGGGCGTGGCGTAGCTCGCCCCGGCGGTCACCGCCAACGCGACGAGCTCGAACGCCGCGAACCCCCGGGCCAGCCTGGGGCGGTGCAACGAGCCGACCGCCCCGAGGGAGAGGACGCCCACGATCCCCGCCGAAAGGAACACGTAGGTCTGCAATAGGCCGACGGTCACCAGCCCGACGTACGCCAGGAACTCGATCGCCATCGCGGCGGCGCCCAGCGAGAGGCCGGCGCCCCAGAGCGCCTGAGCGAGCTTTCGGGTGCGGACCGCGCGGACGAAGCCCCGACCGGCAAGGACCCCGAGCGCCGCCCCTAGGGCGGCCAGGGAGAGCGCGATCGCCACCGCGGAGGGGCCCATGACGCGGCTACGCGGGGGCGCATCGCTTCATACGGGTTCGGTCCGGACCGTTCGAACCTGGCGGTCGGCCGGCCGGATCGCCGTCGTGCCATCCCCACTGGTGCGGGGTGTGGTAGGCCCGGCCTAGGCGCCGCGCGCCGGGCTGTTTGCCAGACGGTCGAAGACGAACCGGGCGTTGTCCTGGTAGATCGGGCTGAACGTCCAGGTGTCGAACGGCGGTGCTGGGGGGGCGAGGGCGAGCTCCTCCCGCCCCACGCCCCGCTCGCGAGCGTCGCGCGCCCGCTCGAGCAGCGTCGCGATGTAACGTGCCATGTCGCCGAGCGCAGCCCCCGACGCTACCGGCCCGTGCCCGGGGAGCACGCGGTCGATCCCGAGCGCGCTCGCCTCGCCGAGGATCCGGACGAACTCCTCGGGGTTCCCGTCCGACAGGGACGGGTGGAACCCTACCGATAGGAGGTCGCCCAGGAACGCGAGACGCTCCTGCGGCAGGTAGACCAGCACGTCGCTCGGCGAATGCCCTCCGCCGAACGTGAGGATGCGGGCGCTCCGGCGGGTCCCGTGGACCGTCATCTCGGACTCGAACGTGACGTCCGGCGGCCGGATCGTGTAGTCCCTGGGGGTGGCGAGGATGCCCTCGAACCAGCCTTCGTAGACGACCCGCTCGACGGGACCGACCTTGAGCTCGCCCGAGCGGAGGCGGGCGAGGTCGGCCGCGGCCTCGTCGAAGTCCCCTCGAAGGTGCACCGGCGCCCGCTCGACGACCAGGTCCCGGACCCGGCTCGTCGAGACGATGTGCGCCGCGCCGACGGTCGAGTTCCCGCGGACGTGGTCGCCGTGATAGTGGCTGTTCACCAGGAGCCCGACCGGCCGGTGGGTAAGCCGTTCGGCCGCACGGCCGAGGGCCTCTCCCGCCTGGGGGGTGAGCATCGCGTCGAAGACGAGCGACGCTCCTCCGAGATCGACGATCCCCGCGTTGCACAGCGCGAAGCCGCGCGGGGAGGCGATCGCGGCGAAGACCCCGTCGGCGAGCTGTTCGATCCGGAAGTGCTCCTCCGTGCCCGACATGTCCTGCCGTCCGGATCGTCCGAGGACCCCGTCAGTAGCGCGGGTGCGACCGCCCGGGGTGTCGCCCGCCGTCGCGCCGGCCCGGAGGCCCTCCCGAGCGAGGGGGAGGTCTCCGGGGAGGCCCGCCCCGACCGCGTCGACCCCCACCGCGGTCCCGCCGCCCCCCGCCCCCGTCGCCCGGCCCGGCGCTGGGCATCGGACGGGCGTTGTAATCGAACCCCGGGATGCGGGCCCGGGGGATCCCGAAGCCCAGCAACCTCTCGATCCGGGTGAAGTCGCCCTCCTCCTCCGGGCTGACCAGCGAGAACGCGTCGCCTCTCCGCTGGGCCCGCGCGGTACGGCCGACGCGGTGGATGTAGACCTCGGGCTCGTGGGGGACGTCGAAGTTCACGACGTGGCTTACCCCCTCGACGTCCAGGCCCCGCGCGGCGATGTCCGTGGCGACCAGGACGCGGTGGGAGCCCCCCCGGAACCCCTCCAGCGCGAGCACCCGTTGGTTCTGGCTCCGGTTCCCGTGGATCACGGCCGAGGAGATCGACCAGCGGCTGAGCTGCTGGGCGAGGCGGTTCGCCCGGTGCTTCGTCCGAGCGAAGACGAGGACACTCGTCATCGTCTGGTCCAGCAGCAGTTCGCGGAGGAGCTCGCCCTTGAGCTGGCCGGGGACCGGCAGCGCCAGATGGGTCACCCCGACGGCGGCGACGGTCGTCGGGTCGACGTGGACCATCTTCGGCGAGCGCAAGAACTCGCGGGCGAGCTCCACCACCGCCGGAGGCATCGTTGCGGAGAACAGCATCGTCTGCCGTTCCCGGGGCAACGCCCGGAGGACGCGACGGACGTCGGGCAGGAACCCCATATCGAGCATCCGGTCCGCCTCGTCCAGGACGAGGATCTTGAGATCCTTCCAATCGAGGTGGCCCCGCTCCATCAGGTCGAGGAGCCGGCCGGGCGTCGCCACCACGATCTCGACGCCCCCCCGCACGGCCTGGATCTGCGGCTCCAGGCCGACGCCGCCGTAGACGGCGACGCCCCGCCGGTGCGTGTGTCGCCCCAGCTTGCGGAGGAACTCCTCGGCCTGGAGCGCGAGCTCGCGCGTCGGCGTGAGGACGAGGGCGTAGATCCTCCCCGGGGGGAGGTCGAGCGTCCGCTCGAGGATCGGGAGGAGGAACGCGGCGGTCTTGCCGGTGCCGGTCTGCGCGGTCGCGACGAGATCGCGGCCCAGGACGGCTTCGGGGATGGCGAGGCTCTGGATCGGGGTCGCGGCGAGATAGCCCATCTCCTTGGCGCCGGCGTGCAGGCTCGGGTGCAGCGGGAGCTCCTCGAAGCGGACCTCGTTGGCCCCCGGTTCGGGCGGGGGCTGGTGCGGCCGGCGGGGAGGTTCGCTCATGACGGCCGCGACGAGCGCTCGACGGTTAACTGCTTATCCAAACGCCTCGGACCGGCCGACGCGGCCGGGCGGACGTCCCCTGGGCAGGGTCAGGGGCCGCGTTCCCTGTGGGCGGCGGGTCAGAGCACCGTCGCCGAGGGGAGGAGGGCGACCCCATGATCCGCCAGGGGTCCTTTCAGCTACCGGACGGCGGTCCTCCGACAGGTACCCCGGGAGGAGCCGCGTCGCGGTCGACGAACCACTCGACGCCCTCGAGCGCGGTGACCTGGGCTGCAGGGAGGCGCAGCGCATCGGCTCCCGGCTCCGGCGGGAGGAGGATCCGGCGGAGCGCCGGACGCTTGTCGCGTCCGGTGACCAGGAAGACGGCCGTCCGGGCCCGGCCGATCCCCTCCAGGGTCAGCGTGACGCGGGGGACGTCGGGCGGCTGGGAGGGGGACGGCTCGCCGACGACCCAGCGGCCCGTCGCCCTCAGGGCCGCCGCGCCGGGGTACAGGGAGGCGGTGTGGCCGTCCGCTCCGACACCGAGCACGACCGCGTCGAACGTGGCGCCGGTTCCGACCAAGGCCGTGCGCAGCAACCGCTCGTAGCGTTGGGCCGCCTCCTCCATCGGCACCGCGGTGTCGACGGGGTGGACGTTCTCCTCGGGGAACCGGCACGGACCGAGCCAGAGGCGTCGCGCGAGCCCGGCGTTGCTACGCGGGTCGTCCTGCGGGACGCACCGTTCGTCGCACCAGAACAGCTGCCACGACGGCCATCGGCGGGCCCCGTCGGGCCAAGAGCCCAAAGCGCGGTACAGCGGTTCGGGAGTGCGGCCGCCGGAGAGCGCCAGCGCGAACGGTCGGCCGCGCTCCACCGCGGCGTCCGAGAGCCGGACCAGCCGTTCGGCGGCCGCTCGGGCTGCGGAGGCCGGGTCCGGGTAGACGTGCACGACGCGATTCAGTCGGTCGACCACGCGTGCCCCAGCTCCGCCGGAAGTCGAGCGGCCTCCTCTGGCCCCCAGCTCCCCGCCGGGTACCCGTGGAGCGGAGGGGGTCGTTCGAGGACGGGGCCGTAGACGCGCCAGGCCGCCTCGACCTCGTCCGCTCGCACGAACAGCGTGGGGTCGCCGCGCATCAGGTCGACGAGCAGCGTCTGGTAGGCGTCCTCCAGCGGCCCGAACGCTTCGGAATACTGGAAGTGCAGTCGATGGGTCTCGAGCTCGATCGCGCGACCGGGGCGCTTGATCTCGAAGGCGAGCTCGAACCCCTCGTGGGGTTGCAGGGTCACGGTCAGGGTGTTGGCCGAGATCTCGGCCGGAGCAGGCCCCGGGAAGAACCAGACCGGGGGACGGCGGAAGTGGACGACGATCTCGGTGCGCTTCTCCGGGAGGCGCTTACCGGTCCGCAGGAAGAACGGGACCCCCTGCCACCGCCAGTTGTTCAAGCGCAGACGCACCGCGACGAACGTCTCCGTCGTGGACGACGGCCGGACGCCGGCCTCGGCGAGGTACCCGGGGAGCGACGCGCTCCCCGCGCGTCCCGGACCGTACTGGCCGCGGACGACATCGTCCGGCCCCAGCGGCTCGATCGACTCGAGGACCTTCACCTTCTCGTTGCGCACCGCGTCCGCTTCCAGGCTCGACGGGACCTCCATCGCCGTCAGCGAGAGCAGCTGGGTGAGGTGGCTCTGGACCATGTCACGGAGCGCGCCCGCGCCGTCGTAGTACGTCGCGCGGTCCTCGACGCCGAGGTCCTCGGCGACGGTGATCTCGACGTGCGAGATCCGGTCGCGGTTCCAGACGGACTCGAAGAGCATGTTGGCGAACCGGAAGACGATCAGGTTCTGGACCGTCTCCTTGCCGAGGTAGTGGTCGATGCGATAGACCGACCGCTCGTCGAACTCGCGGTGCAGCTCTCCGTTCAGCTCCCGGGCCGAGGCGAGATCGGTCCCGAACGGCTTTTCCACCACGACCCGGGTCCACCCCGGACCGTGGGAGAGCCCCGCGGCCCCGAGCCCCTGGACGACGGAGGCGATCGCGTCGGACGGTAGGGCGAGGTAGAAGACCCGGTGACCCGGCAACTGGGCGACCGACTCGACCTCCTCGACCCGCCGACCCAGCCGACCGTAGTCGGCGTCCGCTCCCGCCCCGAGCGAAGCGTACTGCACGTTCGCCGCAGCCCACCGTCCCGCCTCGGCCGGCGGGGCCGCCCCGCTGTCGACCAACGCCCCGGCACAGAGGGCCCGGAAGCCCGCGTCGTCGAGCGACCGTCGAGCCACGCCGAGGAGCCGGAACGGCGGCGGGTCCCCGAGCGATGCGCCGACCTTGTAGAGCGACGGGAGGAGCTTCCGTCGCATCAGGTCGCCCGTCGCCCCGAAGACGACGAACAGGTGCCGGTCGACCCGCGGGGCGGCCAACGGCTCACCCCGTCCCGACCGCGTGGCCCCCGAACCGCTGGCGCATCGCCGCGAGGAGCCGCTCCGCGAACGGGTCGGCCTGCCGCGAGCGCAGCCGGCGCTCGAGGGCCATCATGATCACCGGGGCCGGCACGTCGAGCGCGATCGACTCCTCGACGGTCCAGCGTCCCTCCCCCGAGTCGCGGACGTACGGGGCGATCTGCTCGAGCTCGGCGCTGGATGCTAGGATGTCGGCCGTCAGGTCGAGCAGCCAGGACCGGACGACGCTGCCTCGGCGCCAGATCGTCGCGACCTGGCCGAGGTCGAGCTTCCAGGCCGGCTGGGCGCGGAGGATGTCGAACCCCTCCGCGTAGGCTTCCATCAGCCCGTACTCGATCCCGTTGTGGACCATCTTCACGTAGTGGCCGGACCCGCTGTCGCCGACGCGCCCCCACCCCTCCGTCGGCGACGGGGCGAGGCTCCGGAAGAGCGGGGCGAGCCGCTCGCAGGCAGCGGCGTCCCCGCCGATCATCAGGCAGTAGCCCTCCGTTCGTCCCCAGACGCCCCCGCTGACCCCGACGTCGAGGAAGTCGACCCCGGCCGCCTTCGCCCTGGCGGCGTGACGGAGGGAGTCGCGGAAGTTCGAGTTGCCGCCGTCGACGAGCGTGTCGCCGGACGAGAGGAGGCCCACCAGTTCCCCGACGTACTGCTCGGTCGGCTCGCCGGCCGGGACCATGAGCCAGACCGTGCGCGGCCGAGCGAGCTTCTGGACCAGGTCGCTCAGGGACGACGCGCCGACCGCCCCGTCCGCGACGGCGGCCGCTACCGCAGCGGGGGTCCGGGCAAAGCCGACCACGCGGTGGCCACCCTTCGCGAGGCGGGCCGCCATCCCGCCACCCATCCTTCCGAGCCCTACGATCCCGATCTCCATCCGCGACCTCCGGCCGGACGGTCCCTTTCCTCCGCCGCGGCGTCCGGGTCCCACCGGGGAAGCGAGGTCGTGGCGCCGGGCGCTACGACGGTCGGCTCGCGCGGAAGGCTCGACGGGGGCGGGCTGAGGCGTCCGGGCTCTCCTATCCGCGGTGCGTTATGACATCATCCCGCAGGCGGTGGGGGAGCCGCGCGCCGGCCCAGCATCCGAGCGAGCGACGCTAGCCCCTCGAGCGGCCGCGGCCCCGCGTTGACCACGAGCAGCCGCCGCTGGTGCTCCTCCAGCGCCCCGCGGTCGCCGCTCGCTTGCGCCCGGACGATCCTGCCGAAGGAGAGACCGAGCTCTGGAACGTCCACGTCCGCGTCGGGCTCGTCGACCAGCTGTAGGAACATGCCGGACGGTGGGCCGCCCTTGTGGAGCTGGCCGGTCGAGTGGAGGAACCGGGGACCGTAGCCGACGGTGACCACGGTCCCGAGCCGGGAGCGCAGGCGTGAGGCGACGCGCTCGAGGGCCTCATCCATCGACGGTCCGGGGGCGACGAACGCCTGGACGGCGACGTAGTCCCCCGGCCGCGAGCTGGCGAGCCACCCGTCGAGCGCCGGGCCCAGGCCCGCGTCGGGCGGGACGCCGTAGGCGACCGAGGGGCCGGCGCCCGGTGCCGGACCGCGCATCGCCTCGCGAGCCAGCTCCTTGGCGTGCTCGACGTCCGGCTGGTCGAACGGGTCGACCTCGAGGACGGCCCCGCAGGTCGCGATGGCGAACTCCCAGCGGAAGAACTCGCCTCCGAGGTCGAGCGGGGACCCCAGCTCGAAGCGCAGCACCGGCGTTCCGTTCGCCGCTAGGCTGTCCAGCTCGCGCGTGGTCGATCGGTCCGACTCGCCGGTCAGCGCGAGATGGACGCCGACGACGTCGGCGCCGCGGGGGAGCTCCGAGCGACGCAACCGGCCAGCGACCGGGACGATCCCCCGGCCGAGCTTGCCCAAGCTCTCGGCGATGAGCTGTTCGGCCCACGCCGGGAACGGCCGTAGCGTCTTCGACGTGAAGAAGACGACCTTGTCCCGGCCGGAACGGGCGAGCTCTCCCAGCGCGGCCCCGAGCCGCAACCCCGGGTTCGTCGCCGGGTCCGTCGATTCCGCGCACCGCGCGACCATCCCGCGCGCGGTCGACAACAGGCCGGCCAGGTCGACGCCGACCAGCGCTGCCGGGACGAGACCGAAGACGGTGAGGGCGCTGTAGCGTCCCCCAACGTCCGGCGGGGCGGTGAAGCACGCCCGGAACCGGCGTTCCGCGGCGAGCCTCTCGAGGGGGGTCCCGGGGTCGGTGATCGCGACGAACCGCTGGCCGGGAGCAGCGGAGGTCCTCGCGGCGCGCGCCCAGAAGAACCGGAAGAACGCGTTCGGTTCGAGCGTCGTCCCCGACTTGCTGGAGACGAGATAGAGCGTCCTGTCGGGGGGACAGCGCTCCGCGACGGCGCGGACCGCCTCCGGATGCGTGCTGTCAAGGACGGTGAGGTCCGGGCGGCCGCGTCCGTGGGGGAGGACCGCGGAGAGGACCTGGGGGGCGAGGCTCGAGCCGCCCATCCCGAGAAGGAGGATGTGGTCGACCCCCTCGCGCATCACGTCCTCGGCGAAGGCGCTCAGCTCGGCGACGCGCGAGGCGCTCTGCTCCGGGGTGCGGAGCCAGCCAAGCCGGCTCGAGACGTCCGACGGGGGCGCCGCGGGCCAGAACGCCGGGTCCCGTCGCCAGAGCCGGCCCACGGCATCGGACGAGGCCCACGCCGCGAGCCGGGACTCGACCGCAGCCCCGGCGGCGCCCAGGCTCCATGGTCGGCTCGTCGGGTCCGGCGGGAGGGGGGGATCCCGATCGGACGCGACCAGCGCCCGCCGGGGAGGAGTCCGGGGCACGGTGGCCTACCCGGGACCCGGGGCGGGTCGGACGACACCCACGGCCGCGGCGACGACCCGCTCAACGGTGAAGCCGAGCTTGTCGTACACGTCAGGCCCCGGCCCGGACGCGCCGAACCGGTCGATACCGATCACCACGCCCCCCGGGCCGGCATACCGGTCCCACCCGAACGTGCTCGCGGCCTCGATGATGACACGCGGTACCCCGGACGGGAGCACGCCGTCGCGGTACTCGGCGGCCTGCTCCTCGAAGATCTCACGACAGGGCATCGAGACGACGCGCGCTCCGAGACCCTGGTCGGCGAGGCGCTTCTGGGCGGCGAGGGCTAGGTGGACCTCCGAGCCCGTGGCGAGGAGGACGACCGCGGGCGGGCCACGGGGCGCCTCCGAAAGCACGTACGCCCCACGTCCGACGCCCGCGCGGATGGGGAACGTCGCAGGGTCGAGGACCGGCACCTTCTGGCGGGTGAGGACGAGAGCGACCGGCCCGGTACGGGCGAGGGCGGCGCGCCAGGCCTCCGTCGTCTCGTTCCCGTCGGCCGGGCGGAACGTCGTGAGCCCCGGAATGGCGCGGAGAGAGGCGAGCTGCTCGATCGGCTGGTGCGTCGGGCCGTCCTCGCCGACGGCGATCGAATCGTGGGTGAAGACCAGGATCGTGGGGGTCTGCATCAGGGCGGAGAGCCGGATCGCGGGTCGCGCGTAGTCCGAGAAGACCAAGAACGTCGAGCCGTAGGGCCGAATTCCTCCGTGGAGGGCGAGGCCGTTGAGGATCGCCACCATCGCGTTCTCCCGGACCCCGAAGTGGAGGTTCCGGCCGGATTCCCCCTCGAACGAGACATCGGCAAGACCGGGGAGGAGCGTCTTGGTCGACGGCGCGAGGTCGGCCGACCCGCCGAGGAGCGCGGGCCACTGGCCGGCGGCGACCCGCAGGACGCTCGCGGAGGCGTCGCGCGTGGCGACCGGCTCGCCGGCGGGGAACGACGGCAGCTCCGGCGTCCAGGCGGTGGGGGCCTTGCCCTCGACCAGCCGCTCGAACTCGCCGGCCAGTTCCGGGAAGGCGCGCCGGTACTCCTCGAACAGGCTGCGCCACTCGTCCTCCCGGGCCCTCCCTCGACCCAGGGCCCGACGGAAGTGCCCCTTCGCCTCCTCGGGCACGATGAACGTCGGCTCGACCGGCCAGCCGAGCTTGTGTTTCGTCTGTCGGGTCCCCTCCGGTCCGAGGGGTTCGCCGTGGGCTTCCTTCGTGTCCTGCCTCGGGCTCCCGTAGCCGATGTGGGTCCGGACCCGGATCAGCCACGGCGCGCCCGGATGGGCCAGCGCACGCCGGATCGCCGAGTCCAGGGCGTCCACCGAATTGCCGTCCTCGACGGAGGCGACCTGCCAGCCGTACGCGGAGAACCGGCGGTCGACGTCCTCGGTGAAGGCGAGGCTGGTCGGTCCTTCGAGCGAGATCCGGTTGTCGTCGTAGAGCACGAGGAACGGGTTCACCTTCAGCGAGCCGGCGAACGAGGCGGCCTCGGCCCCGATCCCCTCCATGAGGTCGCCGTCCGAGCAGAGGGCGAACGTCGTGTGGTCGACGATCTTGAACCCGGGCCGGTTGAACCGACCGGCGAGGTAGTGTTGCGCCAGCGCCATCCCGACCGCGTTGGCCAGGCCCTGGCCGAGCGGGCCGGTGGTCGCCTCGACGCCCGGGGTCACCCCGTGCTCCGGGTGCCCCGGGGTGCGGCTCCCGAGCTGGCGGAACCGGCGCAGGTCGTCCAGCGAGAGGTCGTAGCCCGTGAGGTGCAGCAGGGCGTACAGCAACGCCGAACCGTGGCCAGCGGACAGGACGAACCGGTCGCGGTCCGGCCAGCGGGGATCCGCCGGATTGTGTTTGAGGAACCGGTCCCACAGCACGTAGGCCATCGGCGCAGCACCGAGGGGGAGACCCGGGTGACCCGACCTCGCCTCCTCGACCATGTCGACGGCGAGGAACCGGATCGTGTTGATCAGCAGGTCATCCTCGGAGGCCATCGTCCTTCACCTCGCCGCGAACTCTCGAGCGAACGCCGCGGCGCCGACCAGCCCGCTCTCCGGGCCAAGGCCGGCCCGGACGATCCGGAGCCCATCGACCGCCGCCGCGAGCGCACGCGGCCGGACGTCGCGGGCCAGGTCGTCGATGAGGGACCGGTAGCCCGTGAGGACCCCGCCCCCGAGGACGATCATGGCCGGATCGATCGCGTTGACGATCGACACCAAGCCGGCGGCAAGGTACTCCCTCGTCACGGCCACGATCCCGCGCGCGAGCGGGTCACCGGCCCGGTAGGCCTCCTCGACGGTCTCGGACGTGATGGCACGGGGGCTTCCGGCGAGGGCAACGAGGCGCCGCCCGCGCCCCGGGTCGGCGGCGACCGCCTCCCGCGCGCGTTCCGCGATCGCCCACCCGCCGGCGTACGCCTCGAGGCAGCCGGAGTTCGGACACGTGCACTTCCGGCCGTTGCGCTCGACCGTAAGGTGACCGAGCTCGCCCGCCGTCCCGGTCGCGCCGTGGCGGAGCCGGCCGTCCGCGACGATCCCGCCCCCGACTCCCGTCCCGACGAAGAGGCAGACCAGGTCGTCGGTGCCGCGGCCGGCGCCGAGCTTCCACTCGCCGAACGTGGCCGCCTGTACGTCGTTCAGCACCGCGACCGGCCGCTCGAGCGCCCTGGCGAGCCGGGCCCCGAGGGGAACGTCATGCCAGCGGAGGTTGGGGCCGAAGAGGACGGTGCCGTCCCGCCCGACCTGGCCCGCGACCCCGACCCCGACGGGCTGGGACCTCGGTAGGCTGTCGCCCCACCGCGCCTCGATGCACCCGACGATCTCATCGATCACCTCGGAGGCCGGGCGAGAGGCGCGGGTGGGGATTCTCTCGGCCTCGAGGACCGCCCCGTTCCGGTCGACGAGGCCGAGCGCGATCTTGGTCCCACCAAGGTCGACCCCTAACGCGGCGTCCGCCCAACGGCGACCCGCGCGTGTCGTCTGCGCCGTCCGGGGTGGCCGCACGGCCGCTCCCGTACTCCTTCGACCGCGCATCGCCAGGACCGTTCCCGAGAGCGTGAGGTGACGGTACCCCGCGACCCTCCCGAGACCGAGCGGCCGCTCAAGGGAAGAATTGGGATAAGTTCTCGTCGGCCAGGGCCGACCGTCCTCCCGTTAGGGCAGGCCGCCGAAGGACCGTTTCAACCTCCCTCGGGTTGTGTCTTAAGGGCGGAAGGCCGCTTGCCCCCCACGAGGAAACATGACGGCAAAGTCGCAGAGGTCGGACACGGTGGTCCCCCGCTTCTCGAGCGTCGCGATCGTGGTCTCGGACCGGAAGAAGGCCGTCGCGTGGTATACGGAGAAGCTCGGGCTCGACCGGCTTGCCGACGACGATCACTGGCAGACGGTGGGGAAGAAGGGCGTTCCCGGCGCCCTGCACCTATGCCAGGTCTCGGAGTTCGACCCCAAGGCACCCCTCGAGCCCGGGAACAGTGGGATCGCCTTCCACCTGCCCGGGGATTTCGTAAAATCCTGCGCCGCACTCGAGGCGCGCGGGGTCGAGTTCTCCAGTCCCCCTACCAAGTACGACTGGGGGTGGGGCGCCTCGATCCGTGACCCGGACGGCAACGAGCTCTACCTGGCGCCCGAGCCCTAGTCGGGGGCGTCGTCCGGGCTGCGCTATCGCAGCGGGCGGGGGCTCACCAAGCGAGGGAGTTCACGCCGACGCCCAACCGGTCGGCAGGGGAGGACCCCCGGTGCCACAGGCCTGACGGCGGTCTTCTCGTGCGCGGCCGGACGTCCTCGTGACGAATGGGCGCCGGCCCCGTGCATTCCGCACCCCTAGGCCAGCGCAGCGGAATATACGAAATACCTATAAAATGCGACACGGCTCCGCCTCGACCGCGCAACGGTCGGCGGGAAGGAAACAAGATGGCGTTCATCGACGACCTGAGCCTCATCGTGGACCTGTTGGTGCTGGTGGCGGTCGTGATCTTCTACACCGGCTTCCTCGTGTGGTACCATACCTCGTACAAGCCGGACCCGGCTCGGGCGTACGCGCACCTCCGCGAGGGTGGGTTCGTCCTGGGGCTGCTCGGAGGTCTCCTCGGGTTGTTCGCGGTCTGGGGCGAGTTCGTCTGGCCCCTGACGATCCAGACCGGAGGGGGCCCGCTCACGGTCTACAACATCTTCTTCTTCGACCCGCTGGTGTTGCTCTCGCTGCTGCTCGTCGGATTCGGCGCGGCGGTCTGGGCGAAGCTGCCCACGCATTTCATCGGGCTGATGGCGGTTGTGAGCGGCGGCGGAGTGATCTACTACGGCTACCTGGGATACCAGAACAGCCTCACGCTGGACCACCTCGAGACGTTCCTGCTGTTCCTGGTCTGGGGCGCGATGGCGATCGGGTCCTACGGCGCGACGCTCTACGTGGACTGGTTCGTGATCGGCGCCCAGAACCCGGCGGCCGGTCCCCTCGCCTCCTCCACGACCCCGGCGTACCCCCGGATGTGGACCGTGCTCATCCTGCTCTTCCTCGTCGTCGTCGTGCTCGCAGGGATCGCCGCGATCTGGTACGGGCAGGACATCACCTGGGGACACCTGGGTGGACTCGGGCCCTAGGGAACCCGCATGTCCCAGGTCGCCAACGTCACCCCGGTGACGAAGGCGAGCTCTCCGCAGGTGCGCACCAGGATCGAACCGGACGATGCCGTAGCCGAACCGCCCGGGCACGGGATGGGGTTCCCGGCTGTCGGAGCGCACCCGGTCGATCCCTAAGGACCGGCAGCTCTCGGCCGGCCGTCGGGCGACAAGGAAGGGTTCCCCCTGACGATAGCCCTCCAGCCCCGTGTCCGTGTTAGCCGGTGGACGCGGCGAACGGGTATACGCAGGGCTCCCGTCCGCCCCCCTACGGCACCCGAACCGGCCCTCGATCCGTCGCTTTCGCCTCCCCAGAAGCGCCCCACTGAGCGGCGCAGCTCGCTCGGTGCCGCGGGGGTCCTGGTCGCCGGTCTGCTTTCCGCAGCTTCGACCGTCAGTCCGTGGTGGTACGCCTCGGTCTCGAGTTCGGGGACGTCGTCGGTGACCTACTTCTACCCCGGCGCCGACCTCTACGCCGGCGGGGGCGGCGGGGGAGGGTTCACCTCCTACGTCCACGCGGGGGTCGCGCCGGTCGGGGTGCTGTACGAAGCGATCCTCACGGGATCCCTGGCCTTCGTGCTCCTCGCGGGTTGCGCTACGGCCTACGGCGTCGGTCGCTCGATCGGGAGGTGGAACGGCGAACGGGCACGAAGGCTTGCGGGCGCCGCGCTCCTCGCCGGAGCGGCGGTCGGTCTCGCCCTTGCGGTCGTCGTGCCGCTCGCCCAGCCGGCCCTCCTCGGCCTCGCCAACTCAGGCGGTTCGTGCGGTTCCCTCTCCGCGGCCGGCGCGTGCGCCTCGTTCTGGGGAACGCGGCAGCACGGGGGATCCACGTTCTCCTGGGGTGGAGGCCTCGGCTGGTGGCTCGACGTCGGTGCGTCGGGGTTGCTCACCCTCGTACTGGTCGGGAGGCCCTGGCGAACCAGAGCGACCGGCGGGTCGCAGCACCGTCCGGGCCGGGCACCCCGCCGAGCAGCCCGCGTCGACCCCGACGCGTCGTCCTCGGACACCTGAGGTCGGGACTCGAGGATACCCGGGGTGCGTCGGGCGGGTCCTTCGCCATGTGCGATGCCGTGGCACGGGTGCGTGCGGCTTAAAGAGCCGAGGACGGTGGTTCGAGTGCCTGTTCACGATAGG
>DASPQN010000028.1:0-10537 GCA_035624925.1 Thermoplasmata archaeon | reverse complement strand
GCCGTGCTCGCCCTCGGGGAGGAACCGATCCGGTTCGGCCAGGGCCCGGAGGACCGGCGTGAGGTCGGGGCCGCCGACCCTGACGTCGTCGAGCACGACGACGAACGGCTCGAGCCCGCGTCGCAACCTGCGGAGCAGCCCGGCGAGGATCTCGGCGACCGGGAACCCCCGGCCGTCGAAGCCGTCGTCAAGGAGGCGGAGCAGAGCGGTCGCCACACCGTGGGGACCTTTCAGGCCCGCGACGCGCACATGCAGAAGGCGCGCGGACGGGCCGAGGGAGCTCCGTCGCAGCCGCTCGACGACCTCCCGGGCCGCTCGACGGGCGACCGTCGACGCCCCCGAGCCGGCCGCGCCGGCGACTGCGACGATCCACGGGGGTGGGGCCGCCGGCGTCGGGGCGTCCAGGCGGCGAACGACCTCCTGGACCTCGCGCTCCCTCGCGATCGGCACCGGGGGCAGCCAGTCGTTCGATAGGACCTCGGGGCTCGTCACGGGGAACATGCCTCCGCAACTATCTGCGATGTATAAGAATACTGTTGACAGCATGGAAATCGCATGGAAACTGCCATCCCCAGCTCCGTCTGACGACCCCGATGGACCCGCCCCAGCCCGGCCGTCCGCTCTGGATCCTCGCGAGGGACCTGCTCGCGGCCGTCGTCCTCGCGGGGGCGCTGTTCGTCCTGTTCACGGTGTTCAACCAGCGCCTGTTGAGCGGGTTCACGGCCCCGGAGGTCCTGCTGCTCGAGGCGGGGGCGATCGTCCTCGTCGCCTTCCTCGTCGCCCGGGCGGTAGCGAACGCCACCGGGGCCCTGCTCCAGCGGCACGGCCTCACTCCCCGGGGTCACGCTGTTCGGCTGTTCCTGAACCTGCTGATCGCAACGGGGACGGTCCTCGCCCTGTTCAAGCTCGCGGGCGTCTCCCTCGAATCGATCTTCATCGGGGCGGGCTTCGCCGGGATCGTTCTTGGCCTCGCGTCGCAGACCGTCCTATCGAACGTCTTCGCCGGGATGCTCCTCGTCCTCGCCGACCCCTTCCGCCCGGGGGACCACGTCGCGTTCATCGCTTCCCAGTACGGCGTCCTGGCCCCGTCGTACCCGCACGAGCAGGCCTTGCCGGCGTACACCGGGACGGTGGACGACGTCGGGCTCACCTACACGGCGATCGCCCTCGACAGCGGCGGGATGGCGAAGGTGCCGAACGCGATCGTGATCCAGGCGATGGTCGTGCTGGCGCGGGGCCCGGTGGTCCACCGCGTGCGGATGACGTTCCCGTACACGACCCCGGTCGCGGCGGTCGAGGCCGCGATGGCGGACGTCGCCCGGGAGTTCCCCCCGCCGTACCCCGGCGCGCCCGCGCCCCGCCTCGAGGCGACGGACCTCTCGGCGACGACGTGGGATGCCGTGATCGTCCTCTGGAGCGCCGTCCAACCGTCCGGGGTGGTCCGCGACCGCGTGATCCGCTGCGTGCTCCCCCATCTCGGCCGATCGTCGCCCGGGTGACGGCGCCGGACCTCCGCGCCGTTAAATCCGACGGCGTCTCGCCCGCACCGGGGACCGTCGGATGACGTACCGGGTGAGCCTGATCCCCGGGGACGGGATCGGCCCCGAGGTCACGCGGGCGGCGCAGCTGGTCGCCGAGGCGACTGGGGTCGGGTTCGACTGGGACGTCGTCGAAGCGGGCGAGCCGGCGATCCGCAAGGAGGGTACGCCGCTACCGGAGTCGGTCCTCGACTCGATCCGCCGCAACCGGCTCTGCCTCAAGGGGCCGATCACGACCCCGATCGGCAGCGGGTTCCGCTCCGTCAACGTCGCGCTCCGCCAGCAGCTCGAGCTCTACGCCTCGGTCCGGCCGGCCCGCGCCATCGCCGGTGAGGGGACCCGGTTCCCGGAGACCGACCTGATCGTCGTCCGGGAGGCCACCGAGGGGCTCTACTCGGGCGTCGAGCACTGGGTCGACCGCGACCACTCCGCCGCCGAGTCGGTCGCGGTGGTCACGCGGAAGGCGTGCGACCGGGTGATCCGCTTCGCCTTCGAGCTCGCCCGCCGGGAGCGCCGCAAGCACGTGACCGGCGTGCACAAGGCGAACATCATGAAGACCACCGGCGGGCTGTTCCAGACGGCGTTCGGGGCGATGGCCGCGAACTACCCGGAGATCGCCGCCGACGAGCGGCTGATCGACAACATGTGCATGCAGCTCGCCAAGAAGCCGAGCGAGTACGACGTGATCGTGACCACCAACCTCTTCGGCGACATCCTCTCCGACCTGTGCGCCGGCCTCGCGGGGGGCCTCGGGGTCGCGCCCGGCGCGCTGTTCGGCGACACGATCGCGGCGTTCGAACCGGTCCACGGCTCCGCGCCGAAGTACGCCGGCCAGGACCGCGCCGACCCGGTCGCCGAGATCCTCTGCGTCGAGATGCTGCTGCGCCACGTCGGCGAGCGCGAGGCGGCCGACCGGGTGTTCCGGGCCGTCTGGGAGACGATCGCCGAGAAGAAGGTCGTCACCTACGACCTGGCCCTGCCCGGCTACACCGCGCGACCGGTCCCGCCGTCGAGCTGCTCGGCGATGGCGAAGGAGATCGCCCGCAAGGTCCCGCTGGTCGACCTTGCCGCGCCCCTACCGCGCCCCCGGGGCGCGGGGGCCGCCGCGGCCGACCCCCAGCTCGAGACGTGAGCCGTCGTCCCCGACGACCTTGACGACGACCCGCTTCGGGCGCTGGCCGTCGAACTCCCCGTAGAAGACCTGCTCCCACGGCCCGAGGTCGAGGTCGCCGCGGGTCACCGGCAGGACGACCTGGTGACCGAGGAGGAGGTTCTTCAGGTGGGCGTCGCCGTTGGTCTCCCCGGTCCGGTGGTGCTCGTAGTCGCCCCGGGGGGCGAGCCGTTCGGCCCACGCGTCGATGTCGTGGAGGAGGCCCGACTCGTTGTCGTTGACGAAGATTGCGGAGGTGATGTGCATCGACGAGACGAGGACGAACCCCTCGGCGACGCCGCTCGCCCGGACGACGGCGCGGACGCTCTCCGTCAGGTTGACGAACTCCCGCGGCCGGGCGGTGCGCATCACGAGGTACTCGGTACGGCTCGCCATCGGCCGGGCGACCTCCGTCCCTAGGCTTAAGGGGTCGTTCGGACGCTCTCTTCCGACGGGGGTCGCCGTTGAGCTCCGCCCGGCAGGTACGCATCGCGCGGGCACCGGCCGCCCACCGGGCTCCGGATGCGGACGTCACGACGCCCGCCGCCCCGCCGCCGGGGATCGACGCCGGGCCGACCCTCGAACGCCGCGAGAACGCCGGCGCGACGCACCGGGCGCACCGGCTCGCCCTCCTCTACGCGGTCGGGATCTTCGCGGTCTATGCGGCCCTCGTCGCCGCCGCCCGGGTGGCGCCCGGCGGCGCGTCCGCCGGAAGCAACGCGGAGCTCCTCCTGGTCGGGATCCTCGCGCTCGTCCTCGCGCTCGCCGGGGTCCTCGTCGCCCTGGGCACGGCCCCGCGCGCGGTGGAGTTCGGCGCGCGCGCGACGGTCGTGGTCGGCCGGTTCGGCCGACGGTACGCGTTCCCCGAGCGGGGCCGCCTCAAGACCACCGTCCTCCAGCGGACCCCGGCCGGTCGATGGTCGCCGGTCGCCCTCGAGCTCGTCGAGGTCGCCGGAGGGTCGACCCGTAGGTCGTTCCTGATCGACGAAGGGCTGTTGGGGCCAGCGGAGGACCCGACGGGTCCCCGCACTTAGTCGAGGAGGTCCTCGAGCTCGCCCGCGACGAGGGTGAGCAGCTGGTCGAGCGAGCGATTCTTCAGTTCCGTGATGTGCCCCGCGTCGGTCTCGAGCCGGGCGAGGAACTCGTCGCCGTCCCGGACGAACGATAGCGAGAGCACGTGCTTGCGACCCCCTGAGAGCCGTACCGCGAGGTCGAGCTCGGGTTCCTTGGGCGGCGCGGTCTTGGGGGTCGGGCGCGACTTCGGAGGGGCCGGCCGGGCCGCGGGCGCCTTGGCCGGGGCGGGCTTCGGCACGGGCCGCTTCGCCGCCAGGGCCTTAGGCTTGGGCTTGGGTTTGGGTTTGGGCCGGACCCTGGCCGGCGCAGCGCGCGCCGGCTTCTTCGCGGGCGGCCGACGGGAACGCGCCGCACGGCGTGAACTGGACATCCTCGAGCGGCCTCGAGTCGGGCGCACTTGGCCCCTCTATTTATGCATGCCGGAACCCGTGTCGGCGGCGAGAACGCCTCGCGGCTCGGGCCGCGGTTCTATGAGGCGTCGCGGCCCTGCGGAACGCTCGGATGGAACCTCCGAGCGCGCCCGGCCCCGAGGTCGAAGCGCGCGGGGCCCCGGTCTCCGCCTCCACGGCGATCGTCCTCGCCGGCCTCGCCGTCCTGCTGGTCGCCCTCGTCCTGGAGCCGTACATCGGCTACGCCGCGTTCGGCTCCGATACAGGGGAGTACTACTACCTCACGAACCATCTCGTGGCCGCCGGCAGCCTTCCGCACGGCGCGGCGTACGGCGGCTGGGGGACCGCCTACCCGGACTTCCCCGGGATCTTCCTCCTCGCCGGCGCCGGGTCGGAGGCGTTGGGGGTCGGGCCGTTCACCTCGCTCGCGGTGATCGTCCCGGCGGTCTCGGTCCTGTCGGTCCTGCCGCTCTTCCTCCTGTTCCGCCGCCTCTACCCGAACGACCACGTCGCGCTCCTCGCGAGCGCGGTCAGCTCGGTCGCGATGCCCCGGCTCTTCTCGCTCGCCCACCCCGCGCCGCTCGCCCTCGGCGACTTCCTGGCCGTCGCGGCCCTCTGGATGCTGGTCGAGTCGCGGCGGGACGCCCGGTGGTACGTCGTGCTCGCCCCGACCTCCGCCGCCCTGATCGTGACGCACCACCTCTCCTCGTACTTCTTCGCGGTCGGGGCGCTGGGCGGCATCGTCTTCCTCGAGCTGTGGCGGCCCGGGCTCTGGAGCCGACGGTTCCCGGCCCGGGAGTTCGCCTACGTCGCGGCGTTCGTCAGCGCGACGTTCGGCTTCTGGTTCTACGGGACGAGCGAGTTCGTTTCGAAGGTCCTCTTGCCCGGCCTCGGGGAGAGCGCGGCGGTCGGGTTCCTCGCGTTCGAGGCGCTGGGCCTCATTGTGGTCGCGGGGAGCGCGGCGATCGTCGCCTGGCGGCGCTCGCTCGGTCGGCCGGTGCGGCGCTGGGTCCGCGTGCCGACGGACCGCGGGTTCCTGCGGGACCTCGTCGTCATCGCCGTCGTCGTGTTCGGTGCGGCGGCGACCCTGCTCCTCGTCCCGATCCCCGGCACCAGCCAGGAGACGAAGCCGCTCGCGCTGCTCTGGTTCGCCCCGGTCCTCGCCCTGGGCCTGCTCTGCTCGGGCAGCCGAAGGTCGCTCTCCGCCGCGCGGCTCGGCCCGTTCGGGCTCACCTGGCTCGGCGGCCTCGGCCTCTCCGCGGCGCTGATGCTCGGCCTCGCGGTCGTCGGGTCGAACGTCCCCCACCTCACGGCCCTCTCCGACCTGTCGAGCACCCTCGCGCCGGACCGCCACGTCGAGTACCTGTTCCTCCCGCTCGGCCTGCTCGTCGCCGTCGGGACGGCCCGCCTCGTCGGGCGGGCCGGCGCCCGGGGCGGCCGCCGGGCGCTCGTCGCCGCGTCGCTGGCCGTCGTGCTCCTGGTCGCGGCGAACGCGGCGATCGCCTACCCCCCTCAGGCGGAGTTCGGGGGCTTCGAGGAAGGGCTCACGCACGGCGATGCGGCGCTCTGGATGTGGGTCGGCGTCGCGGTCCCCGCCGGTGCGACGGTCGCGAGCGACCACCGCCTCTCGTCGTTCCTGTTCGGGTTCGACGGGCTGAGGGCCACGTGGGTCACGACCCCCAGCCTGTTCACCGGCACCAACTGGAGCGACGCTCGGGCGGAGCTGGGCTCCACCGGGGTGCCGAACCCGGCGTTCTCCGCCCCGGTGGCCTACGTCGCGCTCGACGGGGTGATGGTCGGCGGCGTCGCCCTGAACCCTTCGGCGCTCGCGCTGCCGCTCAGCTCCGCGGCGGTCGCCTGGTTCGGGCTCGCCGGTTTCGTGCCGGTCTACGAGAACGCCGGCGAGGTCGTCTACCTGGTCGACCTTCAGGTCGTCGACGTCGAGGCGCCCTGAAGCGGGACCAGCGAGCCGTCCCGCCGCCACCGGAACAGCGGCGTCTGCCCGTCCCGGGCGAGCTCCTCGAGGAGACGTTCCGCCCAGCGTAGCTTGCGCCGCTTCCGCTCCCGAGCCTCCGGGTCCGCCTCGTCGACGGTGTCCCGGTCGAACCCCCACAGCAGCACGCGGCGCGCGCCGAGGGCGTCGGCGAGGTAGGCGGCGCGGTCGCCGTCGGTGAACCCTCCGACATCTAGCAGGTACCCGCGCGGCGGCCCCGCCCACGAGCCCGCGAGCTCGCCCGGGAACTCGGGGACCCAGCGCTCGAGCGCCGGGACGTTGTCGCCGTGCGCGTGCACGACGACGACCGCCCCCCGGCCGTTCGCCTCGACCTCCGCGGGCACGGGGCCGTCAAGGTCGGTGACGACGATCGACGGCACGAGGCCCGCGTCCAGACAGGTCCGGGCGGCGCCGTCCGCCGCGACGACCGACGGCGCGGGGGTCGAGGGCGGTAGCCGCCATACCGGGGGCGGCCCGGCCCCCGGGGCGAGGCCGACGACGACGACGGTGCGACCGACGACGCGCGGGGCGAGGCGGGCCAGGGGGTCGCGACGCGCCCGGTCGGGGAGCAGCCGCTCGAGCGTCGCGGCGGCGAGCTCCTCCCGTTCGAACGGGTAGCCGAGGTCGGCCCGCAGCGCTTCGTAGCGAGGGGCCCAGAGCTCGTACCGCACGACTCCTCCGTCGTGCCGCTCGGCGCTTTGCGCCAACCCTTTATAATACAGTCGATGCGTGGCCGGCCGAGGTTCTTCGGCGTGACGCGCCCGCTGGCCCAGGAGATCCTGGCGCACCTGCCGACGGAGGGTCGACGTGCCCCGGAGCCGACCGCCCCTCCGCCGTCCAGCGACGACGCCGAGCTCGAGGCGCTCCTCGCCTCGCTCAAGACCTCCATCAAGGTCGTCGGATGCGGGGGCGGCGGCTGCAACACAATCAACCGCCTCGCCGAGGAAGGGCTCGGCGGCGCCGACATGGTCGCCTGCAACACGGACGCCCAGCACCTCCTCACGATCCACGCCCCCCGCAAGATCCTCCTGGGGCGACGCCTGACCCGGGGCCTGGGCGCGGGGGCGCTCCCGCAGGTCGGCGAGCAGGCGGCGAAGGAGGCCGAGGAGGAGCTGAAGAAGGCGCTCGGCAACTCGGACATGGTGTTCATCACCCTCGGGCTCGGCGGCGGGACCGGCACCGGCTCGGCGCCCGTCGTCGCGCAGGCGGCGAAGGAGGCGAACGGCGGCAACCCGCTGACGATCGCCGTCTGCACCCTCCCGTTCGCCTCCGAGGGCCTCGTCCGTCAGGAGAACGCGATGCTCGGCCTCGAGCGGCTCCGTTCCGTCGTCGACACGGTGATCACGATCCCGAACGACCGGCTCCTCGAGCTCGTCCCTCGCCTTCCGATCCAGACGGCGTTCAAGGTCGCCGACTCCGTCCTCGCCCGCGCGATCCGGGGGATCACCGAGATCATCACGCGCCCCGGGCTCGTCAACCTCGACTTCAACGACCTCCGCACGATCATGAAGGGCGGGGGGGTCGCGCTCATCGGGATCGGGGAGTCCGAGAGCGACAACCGCTCGGAGGACGCCGTCCTCGAGGCGATCAACTCGCCGCTGCTCCACGTCGACATCGCGGGGGCTACTGGGGCGCTCATCAACGTCACCGGCGGGCCCGACATGACCGTGAGCGAGGCGCAGAAGGCCGCCGAGGTCGTCCAGAAGACGATCAGCCCGACCGCCCGCATCATCTGGGGAGCGGCGGTCGACCCGACGATGCAGTCGACGATCCGCGTGATGCTCGTCGTCACCGGGGTTAAATCCCCCCAGATTTTCGGAGGGGCGCCGAGCGCCGGGCCGGCCCATCGGCCGGGTCCCGAGATCGAGCTCGTGCACTAGGCGGAGGTCCCCATGGCGTTCCTCGATCGCGCGCGGAAGGTCCAGGACGAGGTCGACGGCCGTCTTCACAACCTCGGCCACGGCAAGTACGGCCGCATCCTGCGGATGGCGCGCCGACCGACCGCCGACGAGTACGTCAAGGTCCTCGAGGTGACGTGGCTCGGGGTCGCGCTGATCGGGCTCATCGGGTTCGGGTTCTACATCTTCTTCTCCAAGGCGGGCCCGTGGATCTGGCAGAACGTCTTCGCGTCGCTGTAGCGGGGACGGCCCGGACGATGGACGGCGGAGGGAACGACGAGGGGATCGGCCTGCTCTCCGGCGCCCCGCCGGCGCCCGAGAAGAAGGTCGAGGCCAAGCCGAGCGCCCCCGCGGCCCCGGCCGCGGTCGCCGTCCCTGCGCCCGCGAAGCCCGAGGTCGCGCGGCTCCTTTCCCTGAAGGCGGCCGACGACGCGACCCGCAACGTCACCGCCGGCACCGTGACGACGCTCAGCGCCGTCCTGTCGAGCCGCGCGACGGAGCCGGTCGAGGCGAAGGTCGCCATCGAGGTCGGCTACACCTCGACGTATCCCGGCGAGGGGGCCGAGTGGCCGGTCCGCTGGACCCCGCCGGGGAAGCGGACCGTCGCCGAGCTGTTCCCCCGCAAGGAGCACCACACCGTCGCGCTCCCGCCGGGCGGCGGCGTCCCGCTCTCGTTCGAGATCACCGCGCCGGTCGGCGTCCGCTACGGCGACCGCGTCGAGGTCCGCCTCGCGGTCGAGGCGGAGCACGGCGAGGCGCCGAGCAAGCTCACCCTCGCGTGCGTCGCGCGCCAGGCGGTCCTCGCGATCAAGACCTCCCGGGGCTACGAGCGCGAGGTCGCCGACACGCTCCTCGCCCGAGCGGAGGAGAAGCCGGACGTCGTCTTCGCCCTCCTCGTGCCGTCGGCCCTCCGAGGCTACGTCTTCGCCGAGGGGATGAGCTTCGAGGGAGTTCGCGAGATGCTCAAGGGGATCCGCAAGGCCCGCGGCCTGGTCGAGGGGGAGACGACCCTCAAGGAGGTCGAGCCGCTCCTCGTCCCGAAGATCACGGTCGAAGGGTTCGTCGAGGGCGCGATCGTGGAACTGATCAGCGGGCCGTTCAAGGGCGAGAAGGCCCGCGTGAAGAAGATCGACCAGACGAAGGAGGAGATCACCGTCGAGCTGATCGAGGCGGTCGTCCCGATCCCGGTGACCGTCCGCGGGGATCACGTGCGCATGCTGGAACGGGGAGGCGGTAAGGGTGGCGGATGAGGTGAGCGTCCTGGTCGAGGGAGGCAAGGCCTCCCCCGGGCCCCCGCTCGGGCCGGCGCTCGGCCCGCTCGGCGTGAACGTCGCGCAGGTCGTCGCGAAGATCAACGAGGAGACGAAGCAGTTCGCGGGGATGCGCGTGCCGGTCGTCGTCCGGGTCGACGCCGCGACCCGCGCGTTCACCCTCGTCGTCGGGCGTCCGCCGGTCGCCGCGCTGCTCCTCAAGGAGGCCGGCAAGGAGAAAGGCTCCGGCAAGCCGAAGGGCGAGACCATCGGGAGCGTCAGCCTGGACGCGGTCCGGCGGATCGCCGAGGCGAAGGGCGAGGACCTGTTCGGCCGGTCGGTGGAGGAGCGGATGAACCAGGTGATCGGCACCTGCGTCTCGCTCGGCCTGAGCGTCGACGGCGACGACCCGCGCGCGGTGCTCGCGAAGCGCCTCGCGGCCAAGGCGGGCGGCGCGGCATGATCGGCCAGGGCGGCCCGGGGCCGACCGACCTCTCCAACGCGGAGATCGTCGACTACACGCCGCTCGAGGGGGACGGGCGCGTCCGCCTGAAGCTCAAGGACGGCTCGGTGATCGAGGTCCGCCTCGAGATCATGAACGTGCTGCGGGCCGGCCACGACCCGAACACCGGGCTACCGATGTACGTCGTCCAGTCCGCGACGCTCATCCGCCTGGTCGAGTCGCCCAAGGAGATGCGCAAGGCGCCGCTCCGCCAGGGCGGCGGCCGCGACGGCAAATCGCTTCCCGGCTTTGGCTGAGCGCACCAGGGACGCGCGGTCCCCGGCGCGCCGGCCCCCGTCCTACGGGACGGGGACCTTGACCTCGTCCGGGCTCGGGGTCGGGTGCTGCTTCGGCAGCTCGAGCTCGAGGAGGCCGTTCTCGACCTTCGCCTTCGCGTCGGACGCGACGACCGGCTCCGGCAGCTCGACGGTGCGGTAGACCCCCTGGACCGTCCGCTCGCGGTGGACGAACGACGACCCGCTCGTCTCCTTCTCCTCCGCGGTCTCGCCCCGGATCTCGACGGTCGACCCCCGGACGCGGATGTCGAGCTTCTCCTTCGGGATCCCCGGGACCTCGGCGACGATCTTGTACGACGTCCCCGTGTCCGAGACGTCCGTCCGGGCCGGGCGGAGGATCGGTCCGTCCGCGCGGGCGGTCAAAGCGTACGGCGTCGGCCCGAACGGGTCGAACAGCCCGTAGCTCATCTCGCGGAACGCGCGGTCGAGCTCGCTCCAGGGATCGAC
>DASPQN010000027.1:0-7903 GCA_035624925.1 Thermoplasmata archaeon | reverse complement strand
TCGAACAGCCCGAGCCCGCTCCCGCCGTAGTCGGTCGGGACGTTGAGGTTCATCAGGCCGAGCTCGTAGGCCCGGCGGTAGATCTCCTCCGGGAACCGGGGCGTGCGGTCGCACTCGGCCGCGTGCGGCGCCATCTCGGTCCGGGCGAACTTGCGGGCCAGGTCGCGCAGGCTCTCCGCCTCCGGGGAGAGTGAGAAATCTACCATCGCCCGGAAATCCGCCGACCACCGGGACGCGCTATATCACGGCTTGGGTCCCCGGCTCCGTGTCCGGTCGTCGACGGCCGCCGGTCCGCCCCGGGGCGGGGCGCGAACGGCGCGTCGGGAGCTACGCGAGGCTCGACCACGACCGCGTGCGGCGGGTCGGCGTCCCCGAGGTGGTCCTCGGGGAAGGGAAGACGGTCGAGCACCTGCTCGGCATCGTCCGTGCCCTGCTCGACGACCACCGCGGGGCGTTCGTCTCCCGGCCTACGGCGGCCCAGCGGACCGCGCTCGGCCGGCTCTCCGCCCGGGGAAAGCCGCTGCGGTTCCTCGCCGCTGGACGCCTGGTCCGTGTCCCGGGGCCCCTCGATACCCGCTACCGGGACGGGACGGTCGCCCTCCTCGCCGCGGGCACGAGCGACGTGCCGACCGCGGAGGAGGCCGCCGCGCTCCTCGAGGAGCTCGGCATCCGCATCGAGCGCGCCTACGACGTCGGCGTCGCCGGCCTGCATCGGCTCCTCCGCGCCCTCGCCCGGCTCGAGCGTGCGCGACCCGAGGCCTACCTCGTCTTCGCCGGCCGCGAGGGCGCCCTCCCGACCGTCGTCGCAGGGCTGGTCGCCGCTCCGGTCATCGGGGTCCCGACCTCGGTCGGCTACGGTCGGGGGGGCCGCGGCGAGGCCGCCCTGGTGGCGATGCTGCAGTCGTGCGCTCCCGTCGCGGTCGTCAACATCGACGCCGCCGTCCCGGCGGCGCTGTTCGCCGCGCAGCACTTCGCGGTCCGGCCGCGTGCCCGGGGAACCCCCCGCCAGGTCGGACGGCGCCGAGGCGCCTCCCCTGCCCCGTAACGCCTCGGCCCGCCCCGACCCGCTCACGAAGCCCTTTTGTGAACCGACGCGACTCCGGCGGACGTGACTCCGCGGGTCCTCCTGACCGAGGAGGCCGACCGGGACGAGCGTGAGGACCGCCAGCGCCTTCGCACGCTCGAGAACCGGTTCGAGACGCTCCTCGAGCGCCGTCGTGCGCTGATCGGCGAGCTCCGCAAGCTCTCCGGCGAGCAGAAGGCCCTCTTCGACCGTCGCCAGGAGCCCCAGGCGGAGGTCGAGAAGCTCTACCAGGCCCACGGCCAGCTCGGCCGCCAGCTCGCCGAGCTCCGCTCCGCGCGCGACGCCGCGCGCCGGAAGGTCGAGGAGGCCGTGGTCCACAAGCGCGAGATGCTCCTCACGTTCGACCCGGCGGAGCGCGAGCGACCCGAGCAGATCCGTCGGGAGATCGCCGAGCTCGAGCTGCGCCAGCAGACGCGCGCCCTCCCCATCACCGAGGAGAACGCGTTGATCGCGCGGCTCCGCAAGCGCAACGCCGACCTCAAGGAGGCGGAGGCCCGCGTCCAGGTCGTGGCCGCCCACGAGAGCCTGCGCAAGGAGGCCGACCTCGCCGTCGCGAACGCGCGCGCCGAGGTCGAGCGGCTCGGCGAGGAGTTCCGCAAGGCGCGGGCGGCGCGCGACGCGGCCATGACGGCGATCCGGGAGCGGTTGCAGACCGCCGGAGGCTTAGTCGCCGAGCTCCGGGCGAAGGGGAAGGCCCGGGCGGAGGCGATGCGCGAGCTCGACGGCCTGTCGCGCGAGCTCGACACCGTCGACCGGGAGGGCCGCGAGCTCCTCGCCCGGTCCCGGGCCCGCCGCGCCGAGGCGGTGAAGACGCTCCGTCAGTACTCCGGACGCCGACGGCCGGCCGAGGAGTCCCTCGCGTCGATCGCGGAGGCCCACCTCGAGGAGCTGATGAAGCGCGGGAAGATCACCCTGTAGGTGGGGGCCGGCCCCTACGGGGGCAGGATCGAGACGATCGTCACGTCGAAGACCAGCGTTTCGCCGACGACCTCTTTGTTGTAGTTCATCGTGAACGTGCCGGCCGCGAGGTCGACCGCCCAGAGGACGAACTTCGAGGACGAGCAGACGGTGCCGTTGGAGATCGACCCGACGACGTTCCCGACGCTGGACGGGGTGAGCTGGCTCTGGAGGGTGATCTGGTGGGAGGTGAGGTTCGTGACGACCATCGTCCAGCCGTACGGGTCGGTCGTCGTCCCCAGCGCCGGCATCAGGCCGACGACGACCGTGGTCGAGTTCACGCTGAGCACCGTGTCGGTCCAGCCGTAGGTCGGGTCGGCGAACGTCGCGCCGGTCGCCGCGGTCGCCTTGGGGTACGCCTTCGCGAAGGCGGTCGGGGTGAGGCTGAGGAGCGAGGAGATCGTCGTCACGAGGGGGGCCGTCTTCAGGCAGCTCGCGTTGAGCGGGCCGTACCCCTCGTTCGGGGGGACCGTCACGTAGCGGCTCTGGTTGACGGCCAGGCCGACCAGCCCCTTCCAGAACCCGGGGACGACCGAGCCGTACGTCACGCCGCTCACGTTGTAGCCCGCGCCCGGCGTGTTCGGGCCGACGTGGACCGGTAGCGGCGTGTAGCCGGTGGAGCTGCGGGGGGTGTACTCGAGCGACTTCGGGTACGTCGCGTTGTCGGTCGCAGCCGACTTGATCGATGTGTCGAAGACCTTCCCGACCTCGGGACCGGAGCCGAACAGCCCGATGTAGTCCACCGTGACGTTGTCGCCGACCGCGACGGTCGTCGGGGACGACGGACCCTTGGGGTGGTTGTACAGGTAGAGGAGACCGGCCCCGACGCCGGCGACGATCACGACCACGACGATGAGGAACGTCAGGAAGCCGATCGACGGGGACCCTGCGGGCAACGCTCTCGCTCCGATGCGGTGGGGGTCAGCAAGTCGCCGGTCTCGTCACGGATTCGGAGAGACAGGTGTTCCTCATTCCCCCGCGCCCCGAGCCGGGGGCCCATATATAACCTGCCGAGCGGGCCGGCGGTCACGCTCGGCGCAGCTTGCCGACGATCGGCTCCTCGAGCACGCCGCCCTCCTCCAGACGCCCGAGGACGGCCTCAGCGCGGTCCGTCCCGAGCCCGCGGTCCGCGAGGCGGCGGAACAGCTCCCGGACGTCCGCGTAGCCGTCGACCGACCCTTCGGCGGCCGCATCGACCAGACCGAGGAACGTCGCCTCGTCGGCCCGCTCGGCCGGGGTCGGCTCCGGAAGGGGGGTCGGGGGCCGGTCGACCGTGACCGTGACGACGGGGCTCGAGGACGGGCCGGGGGCGAGCCCGGTGCCGGCGACCCTCCGCACGGCCGCGCGGAGCGCCTCCCGGTAGCCCGCGCGGTCGGCGTCCGGATAGCGGCGCAGGGCGTCGCGGGCCGCGCGGACCCACGCGGCCGGGGTGCCGCCGGCCCGCAGCGTCGCGTCCGCCACGCTGGGCTCGTGGGCGAGGCGGTCGAGCAGGTCGAGGCGGTCGAGCGTCTGCCGGACGACCTCGGCGAGCGTCGCGCGCTCGTCCGCCTCCGGGACCGGTCGGACCGCCTCGGCGCGGACGGACGTCGTCGCGGTGCCGTCGCGGCCCCGATAGAGATGGACCTTGCCCACGACGAGCGCCGGCCGCCCGGCGGGCGCTGCGCGGAGCTGCGCCATCGCCCGCGGTTGGAACGAGCCCGCCGTCACGGCCACGGTGCCGAGCGGGTCCGTGAGCCGGGCCCGCCAGAACGTCGGCGGCTCCTCCCGGCCCAGCGGCTCCGCGGCCGACAGCGTCCCGACGACGACCACGCGGTTCATCCGGGCCCCGAACGGGCTGAGGACGTACGACGCCGCCCGGTCCCCCTCCCCCCGCTCCTCCTCGAGCGAGCTCTCGAGCTCGCGCGTCGTGACCCGCCAGGCGGGCTCCCGCAGCGACACTAGCGTGCCCCGTTCAGGCGGGCGGCGAGGTCCTCGGCGGCAGCCTCGAGATCGATCTCCACCGGCTCGATCGATTCGGGGGTGACCGTGAGGCCAAAGTCGTCCCGCGTCGCCGAGCCGCGCACGACCAAGCGACGACCGACGACCGCCTCGACGAGGTGTTCCTCCAGGACCGACGGGTCCGGGAGCTCCCGGAGCCGCTCCCGCGCCTGCGCGAGCGTGAGCCCCCACAGCTGCTCGGTCGCGGCCCGCCCCGCGGCGACGGTGGCCGCTCCGGTGCCGTCGTCGAGGACGAGACGGACCCGTAGGTCGGCGGTGCCGCTCACCGCGCCGTGGACCCGGCAGAGCCCGCTCGTGATCAAACGACGGCACTCGGGGCAGCGGTAGACCAGTCCGCTCGGCGGGAGGACCGCGACGACCAGCCCCTCGATCGCCGTCGCCTCCCCGCCGCCGTCGTCCTCGACGTCGGCGATCGGTCGCGGCGCGCGCCGAAGCCACTCGGCCGGCTCGGGAAGGCCGGCCGGATCGATCCGGACGACGACCGCCCGCTCGTCCAGGACGAGCTGGCGTCGGCCCCGGAACGCGCGCACGTAGCCCCCCGCGAACCGGACGGCCTCGCCGGGCCGCAGGGCGAAGTCGCTCCAGGAGCTGAACGCGATCGCCCCGGTCGCGTCGGCGATCGATCCCTCATGGACGATGCGCCGCTCCTCCCCGACGCTCACCGGCTTCGGCTGGACCGCGAGGACGCGGGCCTCGAGCCGGAACCCTTCGTCCCCGTCGTGCAGGTCGCGGACGGTGCGGAGCGGGAGCCTGTCGCCGTCGAGCGGGGGAAGCTCGGCCGGGCCGGCCGGCCCGATCCTCGTCTTCCACGTGAACACCAGCTCCGGTCGCCCCCGGAACTCCCGGACCTCGGCGCCGACGGCGCGGAGGATCGTCCCGCGCTCGATCCCTTCGCGGGGCGGGTCCCACCAGGTGAACCGGACGCTCGCCGAGCCGTCGCTCAACAGGCCGGAGAGGAGCGGGCGGCGGCCGCCGTCCGAGCGCCGCACGACCTCACGCCGCCGCACGGTGACGACCCTGCCGACCACATGGACGAGGGGCGAGACCCCCACGAGGTCCCGCAGCCGAAGCTCGGGGAGCTCCTCCCCCGACGGGGCCGCGGCCATCGAGGCACGTCGAGCGGTCCTCTCGATAAAGCCGTCGCCCGGGGGCCGGGGGATGAACCGCGGCCGTCCGTGCCGCCCCCCTGCCCGACGGCCGGACAAGGCTTTTCCCTCGCGTTCCCTCGCCGGCGAGCCGTGAAGCCGAAGTTCGCGCAGCGGCTCGACCAGGTCCTGCGGACCCGGAACTCGCTGCTGTGCGTCGGCCTCGACCCGGATCCCGGGCAGATGCCGAAGCCGCTCCGCCGCCTTGCGCCCGGGACCCAGCTCGAACGGTTCCTCGCCGGGGTCGTCCCGGCGACGTACCCCCATGCCGCGGCGTTCAAGATGCAGCTCGGTTCCTACCTCCAGTACGGGCCGGACGGCTTCCGCGCGCTCGCCCGGTGGACGCGGAAGATCGGGTCGAGCCGGCTGCGGATCCTCGACCTGAAGGCGAACGACATCCCCAACTCCATGCGGATGGTCCGGGACGGGGCGTTCCGCTCGTTCGGCTTCGATGCGGTGACGATCACGCCGTGGAACGGCTGGGAGACGCTCGAGCCGTTCTTCGACGACCCGTCGCGCGGAGTGTTCGTCATCGCTCACTCGTCCAACCCCGGCTCCGGCGACTTCCAGGAGATCCCGACGCCGCGCGGGCCGCTATGGCTCGCCGTGGTGGGCGAGGTGCGCCGGCTCGCTCACGCCCACGGCAACGCCGGGGTCGTCCTCGGCGCCACGTTCTCGGACGCCCTCCGGACGGCGCGGGCCGCGCTCGGCAACGGGGTGCCGATCCTCGTCCCCGGCATCGGGGCCCAAGGGGGTTCGCTCGCGACGACGGTCCGGGAGGGGGTCGATGCGCACGGCCGCGCGCTCCTCGTCAACGCCTCGCGGAGCATCCTGTACGCCTCGGCCGAGGCCGACTGGCGCCGGGCGGCCGCGAAGGAGGCGGAGCGGATGAAGGTCCAGATCAACCAGCTGAGGTCAGGTCTTCGTACAGCCGGATGAGCTGCCCGGCGACCTGGTGAAGGCCGTAGCGCGCTTCGACCCGAAGGCGTCCGGCCGCCCCCATCCTGCGGGCGCGCGGAGGGTCGTCCAGGAGCGCGCGGAGCTTCTCCGCGAGGTCGTCCGCGAGCAGCGGCTCCACCAGGAGCCCGTGGACGCCGTCGTCGATCACCTCCCGGACGCCGGGCATGTCGGAGGTGACCACCGGGAGCCCGCACGCCATCGCCTCCGCGACCGCGAGGCCGAACCCCTCGAGCCGGTTCTGCGAGGGGAACGCAAAGACGTCGGCGAGGGCGAGGTACTGCGGGAGCTCGTCGTCCGAGACGGACGTGCAGAAGTGCGCGCGGTCGGCGACGCCGAGCCGGCGGGCGAGCGCCGAGAGGTCGACGAGCTTCGGCCCGCGTCCCACGACGACCAGATGGACGTCCAGCGGGAGCTCCCGCAGCGCCTGGAGGAGGACGTCGACCCCCTTGTGGGGCACGAGCCGGCCGGTGAAGACGACGACCCGGCGGCCGCTCAACCGCAGGGCGCTCCGCGGGCCGCTCGGGTCGATCCCGGGCCGGAACCTCTCGAGGTCGACGACGGCCGGGATGATCTCGAGCTCGCGTCCCCGCAGCATCGCCGACGTCGTGCCGTAGCTGCGCGTGTGCACGACGATCCGGTCGACCCGGGCGAGGGTGGCGGGCAGGAACGTCCCCTCGTACAGGCTCGAGAGGAGCCGGCCGGCGACGCCGTTGAGGAACAGGTCGCAGTGGTAGGTGAGGCAGACCGGCACCCGCAGCCCGGAGAGCGACCACGTCGCGAAGAACGACGTGAGCGGGGGAGGGTAGTGGAGGTGGATCACGTCGGCATCGAGGCGCCGCAGCGCCCGGCCCGCGCCGAGGTCGATCGGCGTGTTGAACACGACGCCGACCGGCCGGGACCGGACGATGCGGTAGCCGTCCACCGTTTCCGTCGCCGGAAGGTCCGGTCGGAACCGGGAGGTGACGACCGTCACCTCGTGCCCGAGCCGGACGAACTCGGCGCAGAGGCTCCGGACGTGGGACTCGACCCCCCCGGCGTGAGGGTAGAAGAACGGCGCGACCTGGACGATCCGCACGGGACGGAGGGAACGGCGCCCGCGCTAATGAGGTGCGCGCGGGCCGTCCCGGGGCCGCCTCACGCGGCCGCCGGGGGATGGCGCGGCGGCGTCTCCGGGACGGCGGCACCGGCCGACTCCCGGCCCTGCAGCAGCGCCTCGGGCGGGATCGCGGCGATCTCGAGCCCTCGCATCAGTTCGCCGAGGCCGCTCGACACGCGGGCGAGCACGTCCGGCTCGTCGTAGTGGAGCGACGCCTCGACGATCGACCGGGCGACCCGCATCGGGTGCTCGGACTTGAAGATCCCACTGCCGACGAAGATCCCGTCCACGCCGAGGAGCCGGCAGAGCGCGGCGTCCGCCGGGGTCGCGATCCCCCCGGCCGCGAAGTTGACGACCGGGAGCCGGCCCAGGTTCCGGAGCTCCCCGAGGATCTCCTCGGAGACCCTCTCGCGCTTCGCCCACGCCGCGAGGTCCTTCCTGGCGAGCCGCTTGACCTCGTCGACCTCCCCGGAGATCTGGCGGATGTGGCGGACCGCCTCGACGACGTTGCCGGTACCGGCCTCGCCCTTCGTGCGGATCATCGCCGCGCCCTCCTCGATACGACGGAGCGCCTCCCCGAGGTTGCGGGCCCCGCAGACGAACGGGACGCGGAAGCCCTTCTTGTCGACATGATGGAACGGGTCGGCCGGGGTGAGGACCTCC
>DASPQN010000026.1:0-2990 GCA_035624925.1 Thermoplasmata archaeon | reverse complement strand
CCGGCCCCGGGGCGAGGGCCCCTGGGGCGAGACGTTCCAGTTCGTCGGCGGCGGGGCCGTCTCGCTCGCGGTCCTCGCGACGGTCGCCCCGAAGGCGACGATCGCCTGGACCGCGCCCGTCGTCGCCTCGGTCGTGTACGTCGGCGTCCTCTCGATGGCGGTCGGCTACGCGCTCTTCTTCGACCTGATCCGGCGGGACGGCGCCGTCGCGGCGAACCAGGTGACGTTCCTCAACCCCGTGGTCGCCCTGGTCCTCGGCGTGATTGCGTTCTCCGAGCCGTTCGCGGTCGTCGAGGTCGGGGGGCTCGCGCTCATCCTCCTGGCCCTCGCCCTGCTCCACCTGCCGGGCCGACGTGCCCGACCCGTGGGGGAGGTCCCGGGGCCGGCCGCGGGCGGCGACCGCTGACGTCCCCGCAGGGCGACCGGCGACGCCCCCGGGCTGTTCCTGCTCCACGAGGTCGAGGGCGGGGTCTATCGGATCTCGCGCAAGGCCGGGGGTCTGAGGCCGGTCGACGCCTACGTTCGGGCCCGGTTCCGCCCCTGGAAAGACCCAGAGCTCCGGGTGCTCGGCGAGCAGTCACGCGCGGGCCGGGAGCGGCTGCTCCGCCCTGACCGGCCTTCGGTCCGCCACCGGTCGCGGCCGCGACGGTGTGAGCGGCAGGGAAGGGCCGGCTACGGATGGCACGATCCGGGCGCGGCTAGCCGGGTAGCTGAGGAACGGCCGGAGGCGGTCGCAGGAGCCCACGAACGAGCTCGAGGAACTCCTGCGGGTCGAGCGGCAGCCGCACCACGTGCAGCCGACCCGCCGACCGCAGGGCCGGGTCCCGCGTCCCGACGATGACCAGGTCGGCGTCCCGCAGTGGTCCGAGCGCCCAACGGCCCGCGCTCGCGCAGTAGTGCGTGTTCGACGCCACGACCACGACCGCGTGGGCGGCGCCGGTGCCGTTGTGGTAGCTTTCCGCGCCGTGGAGGTCCGCGAACCGTCGGACCGCGAGCCCCTCGGCCTCGAGGAGAGCGACGACCGAACCTCCGAGGCTGGGGGTCTCGTCGACGACGAGCACCTCGTCGCCCGTCATGATGAGGAGCAGGGACGCCCGTGCGAGATGAAGCGAAGGTCGAGCGGGGTTGACGCGCTAGAGGCCCGCACGGGACGTTTTGAACCCCGCCGCCGTCGCACCCGGGTCCCGAGGTCCACCGTGCCGGAAACGATCCGTGCCCTGCGCGCCGTCCTCGACGAGGCACCGCTAGGTCTCCTCCTCCTCGAACGGAGCGGGACCGTCGCCTGGGCGAACGCGACCTACCGCCGATGGACCTCGGCCGACGGCGTGCCGGCCCCGGACGGCCGTCCCTACCGGGACGACCCCTGGATCCGGGACGGCGAGGTCGGGGCAGCCATCGCACGGGCCCTCAACGACCCGTCGGCCCAGGGTGTCGTCTGGACGGCGGAGGCCGTCCCGCTCCCCGGCGCCCGGGCCGTGGACCGAGGGTACGTCGACGCCACCCTGAGCGTCGTCCCCGCGGCCGAGGGCCGGTCCTCGCGGCTCGTGCTCGTCCTCACCGACGCCAGCGGAAGGCTGCGCGAACGGGAGCGGGCCCACCTCCACTACGAGGCGTTCCTCACGTCGTCCAACGCGATCGAGGTGACCGACCGGAACGGCATCCTCGTCGACGTCAACCCCGCCTTCGAGACGACCTACGGCTATTCCCGGGCCGAAGCCCTCGGCAAACGACCGAACCTCGTCCAGAGCGACAAGACCGGCCGGGAGGTCTACGAGCGGATGTGGGCGGACCTCCTCGACCCGTTGCGGGGCCACTGGAGCGGGGAGATCGTCAACCGCGACCGCTCCGGTCGCGAACGACCGGTCTTCCTCACCGTCACCGCCGTCCGGAACACCGCGGGGGAGACGACCCACTACGTCGGGGTGGCGGTCGACCTGACCGAGCACAAGGCCTGGGAGCGGATCGTCGCGCACTCCGACCGGCTCGCCTCCCTCGGGCAGCTCGCGGCCGGGGTCGCCCACGAGATCAACACCCCGCTCGCGAACGTGATGCTCGTCGCGGAGAGCCTCCGACGGCGCGCGGCGGACCCGTGGACGCGGGGCCGCGCGGAGACGATCACGTCGCAGGTCGAGGTCGCGGCCAGGATCGTCCGCGGGCTGCTCGACTTCGCCCGGCGCAGCGAGCCGCTCGTCGCGAGGCTCGACCTGGCGGAGATCGCCCAGGAGACCGTGCGCTTCCTCCGGGGGAAGCAGTCGGCGAACGTCGAGGTCGACGAACGCTACCCCCCCGCGCCGCTCGAGATCCTCGGCGATCGGGGCCAGCTGATGCAGGTCCTCACGAACCTCCTCCTCAACGCGTACGATGCGCTCGAGGGCGCCGCCGAGGGACGGATCGTCGTCGAGGTGCGACGGGGCGCGGATCATGCCGAGGTGGAGGTCTGCGATTCTGGGCCTGGGATCCCGTTGGAAGCTCTGCCGCACGTCTTCGAGCCGTTCTTCACGACCAAGCCGGAGGGCCGGGGCACCGGGCTCGGGCTCGCGATCTGCCACGGGATCGTCCAGGCCCACGGCGGGACGATCGTGGCCCGCAACCTTCGGGAGGGCGGCGCGAGCCTGCTCGTCAGCCTTCCTCTCGCCCCCGCGGTGCCGATGCCCGCCCCCCCGTGACCGGGGCCCGCCGCCCGGGACCGCACGACCCCGGCAGCGCGCGGGCGACCCGGGACCTCGCCGAACACCGGTAACGAGGCGCCGGTCGAGGCGCGGCGAGGGCACCGGGCCCGTCCGGGCGCCGTTCCCCGGCCGCTGTCCCCGCCCGGACAAACCTCAAAGCCGACGCCCTGCCTGTGAACATCCGTGCGGCTCCTCGTGGTCGACGACGATGTGGTGTTCCGCGAGGAGCTGGCCGATCTCCTGCGGGACGAGCGTCACGACGTGACCGTCGCCGCGTCGGTCCCCAAGGCGCTCGACGAGCTCGCCAGCGGCGAGTTCGAC
>DASPQN010000025.1:0-7726 GCA_035624925.1 Thermoplasmata archaeon | reverse complement strand
GGTCGTACGGTCTCGACTAGCCGTAGAGGTCGGTGCTGAGGTAGCGAAGACCGGAGTCGACCAGGAGCGTCACGACCGTCGCCCCCGGCCCCAGCCGTTCCGCGAGCCGGAGCGCGGCGACCACGTTCGCGCCGGAGGAGGTCCCCGCGAAGAGACCCTCCTCGCGTGCGAGCCGTCTCGACATCTCCATCGCCGCCGCCGACGGGACGCTCAGGATCTCGTCGACCTTCTTCGGCTCCCACAGGGGCGGGACGAACCCGATGCCGATCCCCTCGATGTGGTGGGAGCCGGACGGACCTCCGGAAAGGACCGCGGACTCTGCGGGTTCGACGGCCGCGACCCGGATCTTGGCGTCATGGGCGCGGAGCCCCTCCGCGGTCCCGTGGATCGAGTGCGCCGTCCCGACCGCCTGAACGAACCAGTCGACCCGACCTGCGGTCTGGGTCCAGATCTCCTCGCCGAGGGCATGGTAACCGGCGACCGCGTCGCGGTTGTTGAGCTGGTCCGACCACCAGTGGCCTGGCCGCTCGCTGATCCGTCGCGACGTCGCGATCAGCTTCCGGATGAGCTCGGCCGTGATCCGCTTGTGGTCGCTCGGGACGTCGGTGATCTCCGCACCGTAGGCCCGCAGCGTCCGTCGCTTCTCCTCGCTGAACGCGTCCGAGAAGACGACGTGGAGCCGGTAGCCCTTGGCGGCGCAGACGAAGGCGAGCGAGATCCCCGTGGTACCGGCGGTGTACTCGACCACCGTGCCCCCCGGCTCCAGCCGTCCATCCCGCTCCGCACCTTCGATCACGGCCCGCGCCATTCGGTCCTTCATGCTGCCGGAAGGGTTGGCCCACTCCAGCTTCACCAGGACGCGCGCCGAGCCGGCGGGCACCACCCGGCGGAGCGCAACCATCGGGGTGTGCCCGATCGAGTCCAACACGGTCGGGACGAGGGCTCGGCCCGGATCGGCCATCGGGGCCCCGCGTCGAGCCATGGTACGCTCGGCCCACGGGAAGGCCGCCCCGGTATACGTGCCTGCCCCCGGCGGTGACACGCCCGGGGAGGTACGCCGTTCGGGGTGACCAACCGACCGCAAACCGAGGTTCCGCGCCTTCGACCCTACCCGACGACGACGCTCACCCGAGGGTGAACCCGTAGAGGTCGGTCCCGGCACCGACGTAGAGACTTCCCGGCGCCGCTGCGGGCGAGATGAAGTGGTCGGCCGCGGAGAGGGGGAACGAGAAGAGGGACCGGCCGTTGGTGAGGTTGAACCCTAGCAAGGTCGCCGTCGTGATGTCGACCGACCAGACGACGTTGCCGGTGACGACCGGCGAGCCGGCATCGAAGCTCGTCGTCTGCCACCCTACCGAGAAGTTCGACGCCGACGGGACGACGTCGAAGATGCCGTCGACGCACGGTACCAGGACCGAGCCGTTCGCTTGGGCCGTACCGCCGTACGCTCCGCCGCAGACCGGCCCCAGGCCCAGCTGCCCGCCGATGTGCCCGAGGTGCGAGCCGGCGAGGAGGTACCCGACCCCGGCCTTGCCGACCTGGAAGACGTTCCCGGTCGGCAGGACGGCCGGGGCGACCGTGCCGAGGTCGTTGTCGTTGCCGTTTAGCTGGGCCCAGTCCGTCGGGGCGAAGTAGTCGACCGACGTCAGCGAGGGGGAGAGCTCGATCACGCTGTCCCCGAAGTCGAACGTCGTGGTCGAGTCCCCGTTCCCCGTGGCCACGTACAGGCTCCCGTTCGCGGCGACGGAGATGCCGGCCGGGCTCCAGATACCCCCTTCCCGGTGCGTCGGGACCATGTAGGTCAGGAGGCCTCCGGTGCCGTCGGTCCGGACCCCCACGACCCAGCCGTGGTACGAGGCGCAGTCCCCGTAGAGGCCCCCGAACGGCACGTAGACGATGCCGTTGGCGAGGGCCAGTGCCCCCCGCTCCTGCTCGGCCGTCGTGTTCGGTGGGTCCGGGTCGACGGGGACCTGGGAGAGCACGGCGCCGGAGGCGACGCTCAGCCCGAACAGCACGTGGTGGGCGGGGACGAGGTAGGCGACGACGTAGAGGACCCCGTTCGTCGTGTCGATCACCGGGGTTCCCGTGATCCCGCTCGGGTCGATGTCGCCGCACGGAAGGTCGTCGCCCGGGACCGGGGTCCCGAGATGCGTCCGCCAGAGGACGCCGCCCGTGCTCGCGTTGATGGCGTACACCGAGTCGTTCTCCGTCGCGACGAACACCGCATCGCCGCAGACGAGCGGCTCGGCGTAGACCTGACCGTCGACGCCCGTCGGGCCGGCCCACTTCGCATGCGCGGAGGTGACGGGGGTGGCCGACTGGTTCCCGTCGCGGGAGTTGTCGCGATGGTACGTCGTCCAGTGGCCCGCCGTCCCGTTGCCGCCCGACGCGGGACAGACCGCCGTTCCCGTGGGGGAGGTGGTGGGCTTGGAGGTGGTGGGGAAGAGCACGAGATACGAGGTCACGCCTGCGACGACCACGACGACCAGGACGATGAGGGCAAAGGCGACCTTGATCCGGTCCTCCATCTCCCGAGGTCGACCGTCCTAGCGCGGCCGACAGGATTAAACCTCGGCCGGGGGAGTGGAAGGATCCGCCCGGGGCGGCGCGCGCTGGCGCGAGTGCGAGCCTACCGGATGGCCTACGTCACGGTGACCCGGCCGGGGCCTGCGGTCCCTTCGTCGGCGGCCCCGCGCGTCGGAGCTGGTAGACGACCATCCCCTGGAGGACCGCGGCGCCCAGGAAGCCGACGACCATCCCGGCGGAGAAGGCGTTGTTCTGCGTGAACGTGTACGAGAACCCCTCCTGGATGGCGAGGAGGACGAACAGGACGACGAGGGCGGCCCTCCACGGGACCCCGGCGACGCCGCTCTTTCGCCCCTGGAGAAGGAAGATGCCGGACGCGACCAAGAGCAGGAAGCCCAGGACGATGTGGGCCGTGAGCAGCGGGATCGAGACGAAGACCTTCGCGAACGTCGGCGAGCTTGGGGAGAGCGAGTAGACGTTCAACCCGACGCCGAGGCCCGATTCGAGGAGAAGACCCACCAGCGTCCCCCACGCCCAGCGGACGAGACGTTGGGGAGGTGCGGGCGTCCGCGGCGCTCCGGCCGGCGCGTTGGCTGCCATGTCCTCGCGCTCCGACGAGCGCACTTAACATCACGGCATCGCGCTGCCGGCTCCTCGGCAAGAGGCCCCCCCGATGGACCCCTCGTCGTGCGGGGGGTGCGGTGGGCGGCCGAGCCCACGCCACCTGCCAGCCTACCGGGTCGGGGGCAGGCCGGGCCTCCTCCGGGGTGGCCGGACCCCGCTCGCCCTCGGACTCGCCCGGGCTCGAGGAGGGATGCCCGGGGGAGACCCCCGGCGAGGTCAAGCCGCCTTGACCTGCGCTCCAAATGCTCCGGGACGCCTTTCAACCGAAAGGTGGGCCGCCGTTCGGCAACGCATGGCCAAGGCTCTCGTCGTCTTCAACGCCGATCACCTCGAGACCCGCGTGGTCGCCGAGGAGATCGCCCGGGGCATGTCCGGGGCGGGACCGGTGGTGGCGACGGTCGCGAGCGTCCACGAGGTGTCGGCGGGGAAGATCAAGCCGTTCGGGATCGTCGTGCTCGGGTCCCCGGCCTCCTCCCGCGAGGCGAACCGTGAGGCCCGGGAGCTCACCTCCGTCCTCCCGGTAGGGGCGCTGGACCGGAAGACGGTCTCGGTGTTCGACGTCGGCCCTGCGGCCCACCATGGGGTCGGGGCGCGGGTCCTGCGGGAGGCGTTCCAGACGGTCGACCCCGGGCTGCACCTGGCCTCTCCCGGGATCTCGGTCGTCCTGAACGACCCCCGCCGGGAGCTCGCCGACGAAGAGGTCGCCCGATGTCGGCAGTTCGGGGTGCACCTCACGGGGATGGCCGTCGCGGCCGGACGGGCTTAAGCCTCGGACCTGATGTGAGGGGAGCCGGCCTCCCGGTCCCCGCCGTGCGGCCCGGTGCGTTTCCCATCGACTCCATCCATTATATCTCACTCCCGACGAGCCGGGAGAAGAACGTCGATGGCCGTCCGCGTCGAGCCGCCCCGTGGGCGGTCGGCATCCAACTACCCGGGTCTGACCCCCGAGGAACGTGACGTCGAGGTCCCTACCGGTCCCGTCCGCTCCTTGGAGCCGGAGCCCCCACCTCCGCTCTGGTTCATTCCGACCGAGGTTCCGCGCAGCTCGCCGTCCGGGGGCTTCTTCGGTCCGCTTCCCGGGGCGAGGGAGCCGGAGCCGCCTCCCCCGGAAGGCCTGTTCGACGTCCCGGGCCTCCTCGAGAGGCTCTGGCTCGCGCGGGCGCTCGAAGCCCGGCGCGAACGCCCCTGGTCCTCAACGGGCACCGGAGCGAACGGTCCCGAACCCGATCCTGCTGGCGGGAGCGGCCCGTTACCGACAGGGTCGCAGAGCGGGGGGGTCCTGGCGGGCGTGCCGGCCCGCTCCCCGGCCGGGGGTCCGGCCCTGCGAGCAACGGCCCCGGACGCGACCCCGCTTCCCGACCGACCCGCGGCCGCCCCCCTGACCGGCGTCCCCCCACGCCCCCGGACGTGGATCTGCCCGCATTGCTACCTGACGAACGACGCGGCCGCCACGACGTGCCGGGGCTGCCGGAGCGGCACCCTCCATCTCTGACCCGCCGACGCGGGCCGGCCCCGCGGAACTACGCGGTCGTGTGCAGTTCGAGCACCCGGTCGATCAGCCCCACGGGGGGGGCTCCCGAGCTCAGCAAGGCGTCGTGGAACGCCCGGAGGCTGCCGCGGAACTTCGAGGCGAGGAACCGTCGCCGCGCGCTCAGGATGCTCAGCTTTCCCAACGTGTAGCAGAAGTACTCCGGGTTGAACGTCCCGCGGATTGCCTCGCGCTCGGCCGGTAGCTGTTCGAAGTGCGCCTCGGTCCGGAACAGCTCCGTCGCCTGGTCTACCGGCCACTGCGCGGTGTGCAGGCCGATGGACGAGAGCAACCGGCAGTTCCTCAGGAGGGCGTCGTGGAGCTGCGCGACCTCCGCCTCGCGGCGGCCGCCGTCCAGGCCTGCTTCGATTGCGAGCTGCTCGGCGTAGTGGGCCCAGCCCTCGACGAAGGACGGAGAGCCGTAGACCTTCCGGGCGAGCGATGCCGGACGCGCGCGGAAGTGCAGCGACTGGAGGTAGTGCCCCGGATAGACCTCGTGGACGGTGATGTTCCGGAGCATCGGGCGGTTGAGCTGGCGCAACCACTCCTGCTGCTGGCGGGGGCTCCAGGACGGGTCGACGAGCGTGACGAAGTAGATCCCCTGGGCCGCCGCAGCGTCGAACGGGCCGGGCGGGCTCATGCTCGCCGTCGTCCACGCGCGGGCGTACGGCGGGGTCTCCTCGACACGACAGACCGCCGGCTCGGGGATCGTGGCGAGGTCCTTCGCCGCGACGAACGCCCGGGTCTCGTCCACGTACTCCCGTGCGGTGCTCAGGACCTCGTCGGGCCGCGGGTGGTCGTCGGCGAGCGCGGCGACGAGCGCCGTGGGAGGTCGGCTCGCCTCGCGGGCGATCTCCTCCAAGCGCGCCTGGTTGCGGTGCAGGTCCGCGAGCCCGGCCTCCCGGATCTCCTCGACGGGGATCTCGATCCCCTCCCGGACGAACAGGAGTTTGCGGAACCGGTCCGGGCCGAGGGCAAAGTCCGCGGTCGCCCGGGGGCGTTCCACCTCCTTGAGCCACGCAAGGAAGCCGCGGAGGGAGCTCTCGGCGACCTCCCGCGCCGGGGCGATGCGGGAGGCGAGGCCGTGACGCGAGGCGAACTCCTCGACCTCCGCGAAATGGCTCGGAAGCTGGCCGCCCATCTCCAGCGCGAGGTCGACGAACGGTCGGGGAAGCGGCCCGTCGAGCCGGCTCCGCCCGGTATCCAGGATCGCCGGCGCCCCCAGGAGGATCTTGGCCATCGCCTCGACCCGCGCCTCGGCCGGGGCGTAGTCGCGGGCGAGGTACGACGTCAGCGAGAACATCCCGACGTACGCCATCGGGTTGCGCTCGAGGTCCCGGGCGTCGCGCAGGTCGAACAGCGGGCTCTCGAGCAACAGCCGCAGCAGGAACCGGTCGATCTGGCGATCGGGCGTGAGCACGTCCGGGTCGACCTCCCCTAGCCTCGCCAGGAGGCGGTCGGCCGTCGAAGCCCACCGGTCGGTCGCCCCGGGAGAGAGGTCCGGGCTCCGGCCGTCGTAGTCGTGGAGGCCGAGCGCGACCGCGTACGACGGCTGCAGCTCGAACAGATGGTCGACGATCTCGCGCTCCAGGGCATCCAGGTCGCGCGACGTCGCCATCGCGCCCGGGGAACGGACCGGGCTCAAAAGGTGTCGCGCCGCGGCAGCGGCTCACTCGACCCAGGCGATGCCGCACTTGGGGCACCCGCCCGCCTCGAGCGCCGAACCGCAGACGAAGCAGCGGGCGAACTTCTCGCTCGACGGCGTCGAGGCCGTGCCCCCCGGGCCGCGCTGGGGGAGCGGTGGCGGTGCGGTCGACGGGGGCGGGGAGGACGCCGAGGCCGGTTTGGCGGACGGCGGCTTCGGGCTCTTCCCGCTCGCCGAAGAGCTCGTCGCGGGGGATGCCGGCCCCTCCTCCGCCTCGTCCTTGTCTCGCGGCTTCCGCCGGAACAGGAGCATCCACGGCCCATCCACCCCCGGACCTAAGGCTCTTCGTCCGCGACGCCGGCCAACGTTTTCGGCCCCGGCGGGTGACGGGCGGCATGACCGATGCTCCCTCCGAACGGCTACGGAAGGCCGGGCTCACCCTACCACCCGCGCCGACGCCGAAAGGGTCGTACGCCCCGGTGGTCCGGTCCGGTCGGCTGGCCTGGGTCTCCGGCCAGATCGTCTTCGAGGAGGGCGCCGTCGTACGGCCGGGGACGGTCGACCGTGAGGTCCCCGCGGCCGTGGCGAGCGACCTCGTTCGGCGTGCGACGCTCCAGGCGCTCAGCGCCCTCGCGGCCGAGCTCGGGGGCCTCGATTCGGTCCGCAGGGTCGTCCGCCTCGGGGTGTTCGTCGCCGTATCCCCGGGCTTCCACCGGGAGCATGAGGTTGCCAACGGAGGCTCGGACCTGCTGCTCGAGCTGTTCGGGGAGGCCGGGCGCGCGAGCCGCAGCACGATCGGCGTCGCCGGGCTCCCGCTGAACGCCCCCGTCGAGGTCGAACTTTTGGTCGAGACGGCCTAGCGTCGGCGTGGAGACGACGCGCTGGCCCGGGGTCTGGCGCGACGGCCGCGAACTGTTCACGCGGAACGCCGACCCCGGCGTGAAGGTCTACGGCGAGCCCCTCCGCACGGTCGACGGCGTGGAGTACCGAGGCTGGGACCCGTGGAGGTCGAAGCTCGCCGCGCTCCTCGTCCATGGGGCACCGCCCGAGGTCCTCGCCCGGCCGCGTTCGGTACTCTATCTCGGCGGGGCGCACGGGACGACGGCGAGCCACCTCTCGGACCTCTGGCCGGACGCCCCGATCTTCGTCGTCGAGAAGAGCCCGAGCTCGTTCGCCCCGCTCCTCGCCCTGGCGCGGCGGAGAACGAACCTCCTGCCGATCCTCGCGGACGCGCAGCTCCCGGAACGGTACCGGGCCGACGTCGGCGAGGTCGACCTGCTCTACCAGGACGTGGCGCAACGCGATCAGGTCCGGATCTTCCGGGAGAACGTCGAGGCGTGCCTGGACGAGCGGGGCCGTGGGGTCCTGATGCTGAAGGTCCGCTCGGTCACCCAACGCCGTCC
>DASPQN010000024.1:0-8665 GCA_035624925.1 Thermoplasmata archaeon | reverse complement strand
CCCAGGCGTCGGGCCACCCCGCTGCGCGGGCGAGGGCCTCCGCGTCGTCCCGGTCCCGGGCGAGCTGCGGGAGGAGATTGCCGAGCTGCTTGCGTCGCGCCGTGAAGAGGCGGCGGACGACCGTCTCGAGACGAGGGACCGACGCGACCGGCAACGCCCCATCCCTCGCCGTGTGCGTCCAGAGCCGGCTCGCGACGCGCGGAACGGGGAAGAACGCCTCGGCTCGGACGACCCGCAGCAGCTCCGGCGTCCCGTAGAGCCACGCCAGGATCGACGGTCGGCCGTAGGCCCGGCTCCCCGGGCCCGCCGCGAACCGCTCGGCTACCTCCTTCTGGAGGAGGACGGCGATGCGGCGGACCCTGCGGCGCATCAGCTCGAGGACGATGGTGGTCGCGCTCGAGTACGGGAGGCTCCCGACGACCGTGGTGCCGGCGGCGACGTCGAACGTTCGGGCGTCAGCCTGCCGGACGACGATCGCGTCCCCGAACGTCGTTCCGAGGTGGTCGGCGAGCCGCCGGTCCCGTTCGACGACCGTCAAGGAGGCGACCCCTCGCTCGAGCAGCGCGCGGGTCACGAGGCCGAGGCCGCCGCCTACCTCGACGACGGGGCGGCCGCTCGACGGCTCCGCGAGCGCCGCCAGGGCGTCCGCGACGTACCGGTCGACCAGGAACGACTGGCCGAGGCCGCGGGAAGGGCGCACGCCGAGGCGCCGGAGGGCGTCGTCGACCGCGGCGGGCCGGTCCGGGATGGCGGGGAGCTCGCGCCGGCGGCTAGCGGGCGACGAAGAGCCGGTACTTATCGTCGACACCGCTCAGCTCCTGTTCGATGCGGCCGACGATCAGCCGCTCCGGGCTCTTCAGGCCGAGCCGCTCCTCGAGCTCGCCGAAGCTCTGGAACGGCGCCCGACGACGCTCGTCGACGATCTGCTGCATCGTCTTCTTGCCGATCCCGGGGAGCAGCTCGAGCAGATGGAACCTCCGGGAGACCGCCGGCGCCTCGTTGAAGAACCGCAGGTACCTCGCGCTGTTCTCCCGAACGATCGCCTCGAGCACCGCGGGCAGCTCCGCCCGCGCCGCGACGGTGAGCTCGTCGTAGGCCAACCGCCGCCGGACGTGGTCGATCGACGGGGCGGCGCCGGGCTGCGGGAACAGCGAGATCTTCTGACCGGAGGCGAGCGGGGCGCCCGGCCTCGGCACAAGCTCGAACAGCTTCAGTTCGTCGTCGCCGATCGCGAGCGCGAGCGGCTCGCGGTGGAACCCGTGGTCGGTCTGGCGGCCGTTCGGCAGGACATCCAGGATGTGCGCGTACTGCTCCACCGGCCCTCCCCGTTCATCGGTGCTGCGCGGTCAGTTCGAGGAGGCGGGCGATCTGCTCCTCGTCGAGCACGACGCGCTCCTTCGAGAAGAGGAGGCGGATCTCCTCCGGGAACTGGGGGAGGACGTCGACGATCTTGGTCGCGAGGCTGGTGTCGACGAACGGGAGCGCCTTGAGCTCGGCGACGAGCTTGTCGGCGTCGGCCGCCTCGAGCCTCGCGAACGTCTCGGCGTGCTGGAGCGCGAGCGCCGCCTCCCGAGGCAGGGTCCGGCGGGTCGCCTCCTCGGCGAGGAGCTTCTTCACCCGGGCGAGCGGGACCGGCTCAGCCATCGGCGCTCCGCCCGGCGGGGGCGAGGTGGATCGGGAGGCTGAGGAGCTCCTTGCGCTTGCCGCCGTCCAGGAACTCGAGGCGGTAGGCGTTGCCGACGCGCCCGATCACGGTGCACGTGCGGCCCTGGTAGCGGGGGTGCGGTTGGCCGCCGGCCGTGGACGGTTCCAGCCGGACGATCACCTTCTCGCCGACCTCGAACTGGCGGTAGAACCGGCCCATCGGGGGCAGGCCCTTCTCGCGGACCTCCTTCGTGAACGTCCCGCGCGAGCGGGAGCGGAACCCCTTCGAGCTCTTGACCATCTACGTCCCCTCGGTGTCGTGGACCGCTAGCACGTCCAGGAAGTCGACCTTGAGCGGGACGCCGACGAGCGACGCGAGGCTCGGTTCCGTACGTCCTCCATCGCCCTCGACCCACTCCTTGACGTACGTTCCGGCTTCGGTCCGCAGTTCCAGCGTGAACCGCCCTACCGCCTCGTCGACCAGGCGCGCGTCGACGATCCGCCGCGTACGGACGCGGTCGGACCGCCGGTGCGCGACGCGGGCCGGCGTGCGCTGGGCGATCGTGCGCCCAATCACGAGCGGCAGGGTCTCCTTAACCTTTCCGAGCGGGACGTCCCCCGCGACGCCGACGCGGTAGCTCTTCTCCGGGGCGGCCTCCTTGAGGCGGACGACCTCCGAGCCGTCGGCGGCGCGGACGCCCAGGAGCTCGACCTTACCTTCGGCGTCCGGGCCGAGCGCCGCGCCGAGGCCGGCGAGGTCGATCGACCGGACGCGGGGCCGGAGCAGCTCGAGGACGAACGGCCGCCCCGTCCCGAGCATCCGGGCGTCGATGTCCTCGCGGCCCATCCCGTGGAACCGCGTTCCCTCCGCCCGGGACGCCGCGACGAACGGCGCGCCCACCAGCTCCTCGACGCTCGTCGCGTACGTCTTCCCGGTCCCGCCGCAGTGGACGCACCCGCGGCCACCGCACCGGCGGCACGGCCAGCGGGTCTGAGGGATCGAGCGGTCGAGCTTGCGGTACCGCCCCCGCACGTAGAGGGGGGCGACGGTCAGCTCGACCCGGCCGACCGGCAGGTCCGCCAGGAAGACCAGGTCCGCGCCCCCCGACCCTCCCTGGGCGCCGGTGAGCGCCTCGATCCGCTTGCCCAGTTCCCGATTGAACGCGGCCCGGGCGCTCTCCCCCCAGGAGCTCCCGACCTCCGCCCAGAGCGCCTCCTCGGCCGCGAGCCGCTCCGGGTCCCAGCGCGAGCCGCAGGTGAACCGGTGCCACTCGTACCCTTCGGCGGCCCGGATCGCCCGCTCGGCCCAGACGTCGACCCGGGCGAACGCCCCGCCGCAGACCGGGCAGCTCTCCGCGGGGACGTCGGGCGGCTGGCCCAGCGCCGCGCGGAGCCGGGAGGCCCGCTCGGGGTTGGAGAGCCCGTGGCCCCAGCGTCCGAGGAGGCGGCCGAAGCACTCCGGGCACAGCCCCCGCCCGAGGGCCGCGCGGCCGACGGCGAGATGCGGGGCGTCCAGGTCGAACGTCGGCGCGGTCTCCACGGGGGCCGCGACCCGGTCCTCCTCTTAACGGCCGTGGAGGGGGGAGGCTGGCGTGAACGTTTTGCGCCGTGCGCGCCTCGGCGCTCGATGGCGTCGATCACCGAGGCGGAGCTGACGCGGGCCCTGGAGCGGACGCTGGTCGCGCGCGGCAAGATGGCTCCGGGGGAGGCGCGCCCGACCGCCCGGATGATCCTCGGCTACTTCGGGGCCGACGACTCCGTGCTGGACAACAAGCTCTCGAGCGAGGACCGCGACCGGTTCTACGCGCTCGAGGAGGAGGGGCTCCTGACGAGCGAGGAGGAGGACGCCACGGTCTCGCGCGGGAAGACGTGGCGGATCCACTACTGGCTCCTCAAGAAGGCGCGGATCCGCGACGTCGGCAGCGCGGGCGATGCCCCGCCGCCGGAGGACGAGGGGTCGGTCTACCGGGGCGTCGTCGAGGCCGACTGGCGTCGGGACGGCGGGGAGACCGGTAAGCCGACCGGGAAACCCTAGCGGGGCTGGGTCGGCGGGCGGCCGACCGTCGACGGCGGCCTGAGGAGCGCAGGGTAGTCGGCGGCCTGGGTGACCGAGCGAACGTGCTCGATCGCGCCGATCGCGAAGCCCATCGCCGCGAACAGCGCGACGTACGCGCCGAGAAGGGCCGCGACGCCGGTGATCCCGACGAGCGCGAGGACGACCGCGACGGAGGCGAGGGCGTTGAACGCCGCGTGCATGCCGACCGCGAGCAGGTAGTAGCTGCCGCTCCCGGCGCCGGCCACGCCGAACCGGGCTCGAGCGTACCCGTAACCGAACATCCCGGTCGAGCTGCCGTGGAGCAGGACGCTGGAGACGCTCCGGACCAGGATCAGGGCGATGCCGGCCACGATCCCGCCGACCAGGAAGGCGCCCAGCCCGTACAGGAACGTCTCGAAGAACCCGAACCCGAGGCCGACCGACGCGCCGACGACCGGGCCGTCCGCGAGCCGGGTGAGCGAGGTCTTGCGCGCCACGACGCCGGACGCCTTGAGCGCCTCCTCGACGAACGGCGCGACGACGAGGACGAGGAAGAACGACCCCGCGGTCGAGTTCCCGTTCAGGAAGACGAACTCGGGGGCGGGGTACCGCTGGCTGACGCTCGTGCCGAGCCCGACGATGACGAGCTCGACGATCCCCGCCGCCAGGGTGGCGAAGATCGCCCCGTAGGCGAACCCGCCGAGGAGGGTCCCCCACCCCTCGGTCGCTCGCCGCTGACCCTTGCGGACCCAGGCGAGGTAGGCGAGCGCGGGGGCGAGCGAGACCAGGACGAGGAGGACGAGGTCGTAGACCGACGCGAGGTCCGTCACGGGCGACGGCTCCCGCGAGCGGGGTACGGGTAGAACCCCTCGCCGCTCTTGCGGCCGAGCTTCCCTTGCGCCACCATCGTGCGGAGGAGCGGGCACGCCCGGTACCGCTCGTCGTGGAGCCCCTCAAAGAGGATGTCGAGAATCGCCACCGTCGTGTCGATCCCGACCAGGTCGACCAGCTGGAACGGGCCCATCGGGTGGTGGAAGCCGAGCCGGTAGGCGGCGTCGATGTCGTCCCGGTCCGCGACCCGCTGCTCGAGCATGCGGGCGGCCTCGTTGACGAGGACCGCGAGGGCGCGGGAGGTGACGAACCCGGGGCTATCGGTGCTGCGGACGACGGTCTTCCCGAGGTCGACGGCGAAGCGGCGAGCCCGGGCGACGACCTCCTCCCGGGTGCGGGGGCTCGCGATCAGTTCCACGAGGGGCATCTGGAGGACCGGGTTGAAGAAGTGCAGGCCGACCAGGCGGTCGGGGTCGCGCAGGTCGGCCCCGATCGAGCCGATCGGGAGCGACGACGTGTTGGAGGCGAGGATCGCCTCGGGGGCGGCGACCCGCTCCAGGTCCCGGAACAGCCGTCGCTTGAGGGCCAGGTCCTCGGGAGCCGCCTCGACGACGACTCCGGCCGCACCGGCGCCATCCAGCCCCACGGCGAGGGTGATCCGGGCGATCGCCGCCTCACGACGGGCGGGGTCGATCTCCTGGCGTTCGACCGCGTGGTCGAGGGCCCGGCGGGCGCGGGCGACCCCCGCGTCGACGAGCGCTTCGGAGATGTCCTCCAGGACCACCGGGAAACCGGCGAGGGCGCACTGGGCGGCGATGCCGGACCCCATCAGCCCCGCGCCGACGACGAAGACCGCGGGGGCCGGCGCAGCGGTCACGCGGGCTCGGCCCCCACGGCGGTCGCCCGCCCGGCCCGGAGGAACTCGCAGGCCCGGCAGAGCTCGCGGGCGGCCGGCTCGCCGCAGCTCCGGCACCGAGCCGGTGCGCCGGGGTCGGCCGTCGCCAGCCATCGTTCGACCAGCCGCTCGTGCGTCCGCAGGAGCGCCTGGCGGGTCCCCGGCTGCGCCTCCTCCAGTTCCCAGACGATCGAGCGGAACAGGTTCCGCTGGGCCCGTCCGGCGTGGGGGCATTCGCCGTGGTCGAACGGCAGGCCCTCACCGCGGGCGTACAGGTAGACCTCCCGCTCCGGCACGGAGGCGAGCGGGGCGATTCGGGGCACGAGCCCCGGCTGGCGCGAGCGGTGCGGGGCCATCCGCACCAGGCGGTCGAGGTCCCCGTGGACGAGGTTCATCAGGACCGTCTGGGCGAGGTCGTCCAGATTGAAACCGAGCACGAGGACGTCCGCCGCGGCGTCGCGGGCCGCCCGGTTCAGGAGCTGCCGGCGCCAGACGCCGCAGAACGAGCACGGGGGGGTGCCCGGGAGCTCCCGGGCGAGCGCGTCCGTGCTCGTTCCGAGCTCGCGTTCGGCCCGGACGACCCGGTGCTCGATGCCCAGGGACCGGGTCAGTCGGCTCGCGGCCTCGAGCGTGGCGGGGCGGTAGCCGTCGATCCCCTCGTCCACGCTGATCGCGACGACCGTGACCGTCGGCCGACGGGCGAAGTAGCGATGCGCCAGGGCGAGGGCGGTCGACGAGTCCTTCCCACCGGACAGGGCCACCGCCACCGTCCCGCGGCGGAACCGCGGGAGCTGACGGTGCATCTCGTGCCGGAACCGTTCCTCGACCGAGGCGCGCAGATGGGCTCCGCAGAAGTGAGCGCCCCGGTACGGCGCATCGACGACCGCAGGCTGCGGGCACGCCGAACAGCGCACGTCGAGTCGAACCGGTCGCTCTATTTGAGCGTCGAGCGAGCGCCGGTGTTCCACTGCGCGCATACGATTATTACCCGCACGTCGGCCAGCGGGCCTCGATGGCTTCCTCGGCGAGCGCTCCGCGCCCGACGGAGTTCGTTCGACGCCCCCGGGGGCCGCGCGTCCGCCCGATCGGGGCGACCGGCTTCAGCGTGACGGAGATGGTCGAGCGGTTCCAGCGCAAGCTCCAGGCCGAGGAGCGGAGCCCCTGCACCGTCAAGCAGTACGGGCATATCGCGAGGACGTTCCTCGCCTTCGCCCAGAAGCCGCTGGACGAGGTGACCTCGCACGACCTCGAGGCGTACCGCGAGTACCTCGTGCTCCAGCGTCACTACGCGAAGAACTCGCTCTACACGACGATCCGCGGGCTCGCCTGCCTGTTCCGCAGCTACGGCCTCGAGACCGCCGACGCGCTGGAGCCGCCCCGACGACCGGAACGGCTGCCGCGGTACCTCAGCGAGGAGGAGGTCCATCGCCTCCTGGGGAGCGTCGCCTCGTCCCCCCGCGACAGCGCGATCGTCCACGTCCTCGCGTTCGGGGGGCTCCGGGTCGGCGAGCTCTGCCACCTGAAGGTCGAGGACATCGAGTTCGAGCGGAACGTCCTGCACGTCCGCAGTGGCAAGGGCGACAAGGACCGGGAGGTCGTCCTGGAGGACCGTTCCCGCGCCGCGGTCGACCGCTACCTGAGCGAGCGGGCCCTGACGGGGATCGTCAACGAGCGCCTGTTCGCGGTCGGGCCGGTGACCGTCGAGCGGATCGTCCGCCGGGCGGCGGCCGACGCGGGCATCCCGCGGCGCGTCACCCCCCACATGCTCCGGCACACGCTGGCGACCACCCTCTTGTCGCGGGGGTGCGACATCCGCTACATCCAGAAGCTGCTGGGCCACGCGTCGGTCGCGACGACGCAGATCTACACCCACGTCGACACGCAGGCGCTGCGCGACGCCTACCAGCGCGCGAAGCCGCAGTATTAAGCCGGGACCGCTGCCCCGCCCCGTGAGCGCCGAACGGGCCGACGCTCTGGTCCTCGGCGCGGGCGTCGCGGGGGCCGCGGTCGCCTACCACCTCGCGCGGCGGGGGCTCGGCAAGGTCGTCGCGTTCGAGGCCCGGACCCCGGCGGCCGGCGCGACCGGACGCTCGGCCGGCATCGTCAGCGAGCAGCTGTGGGACCGCTGGGACGTCGAGGTCGTCCGCGAGACGAAGGAGGAGTACGCCGCGCTCGCGTCCCGCCTCGCGCCGGGGGCCTACCGGACGAACGGGTTCGTCCGATGGACCGCCGACGAGCGGGTCGCGGCCGCGCTTCGGCAGCGGGTCGCCGAGCTGCGGTCGTGGGGGGTCGACGTCCGGACGCTCGAGCCCGGCGAGCTCTCCCGGCTCCTGCCCGCCGCACGGACCGACGACCTCCTCGGGGTCGCCTACGCCCCCCGCGATGCGGTCGTCGCGCCGAGCACCCTCGCCGAGGCGTACGTCCGTGAGGGTCGACGGCTGGGGGTCGACTGGAGGCTCGGCGCGTCGATCGGGGACCTGACCGGCCGCTCGGGCTCCTGGTCGTGCTCCGATCGAGGGACGACGTATAACTCGCCGATCGCGGTCGTTGCGACGGGGGCGTGGTCGAAGCGCGTGCTCGCCGCGGCGGGGTACCCCCTTCCCCTCGCACCGTACCGGACCCAGGCCGCCGTCCTCCTTCCCCCGGAGAGGGTCCCGGAGAGCCTGCCGTCGTTCCACGACCTCGACGCCGAGGTCTACGGACGACCGGAGGAGAACGGCCGGCTCCTCGCCGGCGACGGGACCGAGTCGGTCGAGGCCGACCCGGAGACGTTCGTCCCGACCGGCGACGCGTCGTTCGTTGCCCACCTCGCCGAGAGCTTCGCGGACCGCCTGCCCGGCTGGACCGACGTCGGGCTGGTCCGGGCCTGGGCCGGGGTCTGCGTCTCGACCCCGGACCGGCGGCCGCTCATCGGGCCGGTCCCGGGAGCTCCGGGGCTCTACACGGTCACGGGGTTCAACGGCTTCGGGGTCATGCGGGCCGCCGGCGCTGCGGCGCGCTTGGCCGACGTTGTCGCCGGGGGCGGCTCGCGAGCCGCCGCGCGGCTAGCCCCCGTCGCCCCCGAGCGGTTCACGGCCCCCGTGCCGCCGTTCGCGCCCCGGGACGGCTTCACGCTCCAGGGCGGGGACGACCCCGAGTTCTGAGCCGCGGGCCGGGCCCGGCGGGGCTAGGCTTCGTCGCCGGGCGACCCTTCGCCCCGGAGGCGGGCGAGCTTCTGGAGGAACTCGACCCCCTCACCGCTCGTCATCGGCTTGCCGTCC
>DASPQN010000023.1:0-3673 GCA_035624925.1 Thermoplasmata archaeon | reverse complement strand
GTCCGCGGACCGGGCCACTGGTGGGCGACCGGCTGGCTCCGGGAAGGTCTCGTCGCGGCGGTCGAGCGCCGCTGGAAGACGACCAAGAGCGAAGGCGCGAAGGAGTACTACCTCGGGTTCCTGTCGTTCGTCAAGTGCCGCTCCTGCGCCGGCCGGCGGCTCAAGCCGTCGAGCCTGGCGGTCACCGTGGAGGGCCGGTCGATCGCCGACGTGGCCGCGATGACCGTCGCGGAGGCGTCCGCGATGTTCCGCGGCCTCGCGCTGAGCGAGCGGGACGAGGCGATCGTCGGCCAGGTCGTGAAGGAGATCCGTTCCCGGCTCGGCTTCCTCGAGAACGTCGGCCTCACCTACCTCTCGCTCGACCGGGCGTCCGGGAGCCTGAGCGGCGGCGAGGCCGAGCGGATCGCCCTCGCGACGCAGATCGGCTCGGGCCTGGTCGGGGTCCTCTACATCCTGGACGAGCCGTCGATCGGCCTCCATCCGCGCGACCACGCCCGCCTGCTCGCGACCCTGAAGACCCTGCGCGACCTCGGCAACACGCTGCTCGTCGTCGAGCACGACGAGATGACGATGCGCGAGGCCGACTGGCTCCTCGACCTCGGCCCGGGCGCCGGCGTCCGTGGCGGCGAGCTGCTCTACTCCGGACCGCCCGGGGCGATCCGCGGGACGCCCCGCTCGCTGACCGCCGAGTTCCTTTCGGGCCGGCGCTCCATCCTCGTCCCCGCGACGCGCGCGCGCCCCGCCGGCCGCTGGCTGACCGTCCACGGTCCTCGCGAACACAACCTGAAGGGCGAGGACGTGAAGGTCCCGCTCGGGCTGTTCGTCGCGTTCTCGGGGGTCAGTGGCAGCGGCAAGTCGACGCTCCTGGACGAGATCATCTACAAGGCGGTCCGCCGCCACCTCGGCGTCGGGCGCGAGAGCCCGGGGCGTCACGACTTCATCGAGGGGATCGACGCGATCGACCGGGTCCTGCTGATCGACCAGTCCCCCATCGGTCGGACCCCGCGGTCGAACCCGGCGACGTACACGGGGGTGATGACCCCGGTCCGCGAGCTGTTCTCGGGCCTCCCGGAGGCGAAGGCCCGGGGGTTCCGGCCGGGGCGGTTCAGCTTCAACGTCGCGGGCGGCCGGTGCGAGGCGTGCGACGGCGACGGGGTCCTCCGCTACGAGATGCACTTCCTGCCGGACGTCTACGTCGCGTGCGAGGAGTGCCGGGGCCGGCGGTTCAACTCCGAGACGCTCGAGGTGGCGTTCAAGGGGAAGACGATCGCCGACGTCCTCGATATGACGGTCGACGAGGCGCTCGTCTTCTTCGAGCACCACCGACGGATCGCGTCGAGGCTGCGCCTGCTGAGCGAGGTCGGGCTCGGCTACGTCCGTCTCGGCCAGAGCGCGACGACCCTCTCCGGCGGGGAGGCGCAGCGGATCAAGATCGCCTACGAGCTCGCGAAGCCCCCGACCGGGCGTACGCTCTACCTCCTGGACGAGCCGACGACCGGGCTCCACTTCGCGGACGTCGAGCGCCTCCTCTCGGTCCTGTTCCGCCTGCGCAGCGGGGGGAACACGGTGGTCGTGATCGAGCATCACCTGGACGTCCTGAAGAGCGCCGACTGGCTGATCGACCTCGGGCCCGAGGGCGGGGACGCGGGCGGCCACGTCGTCGCCGCCGGCGCGCCGGAGGACGTCGTGCGCGTCGCCCGCTCGCACACCGGCCGCTTCCTCGCGCCGCTCCTCGCGAACGGGAGGGTCGGCGCCCGGGTCACGGCATGACGGACCGGCCGGGCGGGGCCGGCGGCTCGTTCGTCCGGGCGAGCGAGCTCGCGGCAGCGACCGGCGAGGGGTTCCGCACCGGTCCGGACGCTCCGGGGGTCTACCTGTTCCGCTCCGCCCAGGGCGAGGTCGTCTACGTCGGCAAGTCGCGCAGCCTGCGCCGCCGGGTCCTCGACCACCTGCGGGCCCGCGTCGAGAAGGACGGGACGATCCTCGCGCAGAGCGCGAGCGTCGAGTTCGTCCCGACCTCGACCGAGCGCGAGGCGCTCCTGCTGGAAGCGAGCCTGATCAAGCAGTACCAGCCCCCGCACAACGTCCTGCTCAAGGACGACCGGAGCTACCCGTACCTCGCCGTCACCACGGGCGAGGAGTTCCCCCGGGTCCTCCTCGTCCGCAGGCCCCGGCGACGGGCCGGCACGCTCCTGTTCGGGCCGTACACGAGCGCGAAGGAGGCCCGGAGCGTCGAGCGGCTCCTGGGCGACCTGTTCCGCCTGCGGCGGTGCGTTCGGCTCCCGAGCGCCGCGTGCCTGTACTACCACCTCGGCGTCTGCAGCGCGCCGTGCATCGGGGCGATCGCTCCGGAGGCCTACCGTCGGGACGTCGACAAGGCCGTCGAGATCCTGCGCGGCCGGGTCGCCTCGGTCCGTCCGCTCGTCGAGCAGGAGATGCTGGACGCCTCGCGCAAGGAGGAGTTCGAGCGCGCCGGGCTGTTGCGGGACGCGCTCGCGGGCCTGGGGGCCCTCGCGGAACGCCAGGCGATCATCGGCCGCGGCTCCGGCCGCGCGGACGTCCTCGGCCTCGCCTACCCGCGCGAGCCGTCGACGCTCCGCGTCGCGATCGGCCTTCTGCGGGTCGAGGACGGGGAGGTCCGGGCGACCGAACCGCACCTGCTCGCGGTGCCGGCGGACGACGTCCCCGAGCCCGGCGAGCTCCTGCGCCAGTTCCTGACCCAGTACTACGGCGGCCGGCTCGAGCTCCCCGACCGGCTCGTCATCGCGGGCGCGCGGCCGGCGGGGCTCGACAGCACACTGGACGAGCTGTTCGGCACCCGCGGGGTCGACGTCCAGTTCCGCCCGAGCGGTCGGTTCGCGAGCCTCGCCTCCCTCGCCGAGCGCCTCGCGCGCGCGACGGTCGAGCAGGTCGTTCCCCGCGCGCCGCCGCGCGAGGTGCTGCGCGCCCTGCAGTCGCTGCTGGACCTCCCGACGATCCCGAACCGGATCGAGGGGACCGACATCTCGATCTTCCAGGGCTCGGAGGCGGTCGGGTCGGTCGTCGTCTTCGAGCGGGGCGCCCCCGCGCGTGCGGAGTACCGCCGGTTCCGGATCCGCACCGTCCCCGGCATGAACGACTTCGCGATGATCGCGGAGGTCGTCCGACGCCGCTACCTGCGACGCTCGGCGGAGGGCGAGCCCCTGCCGGACCTCCTCGTGGTCGACGGCGGCGCCGGCCAGCTCGGCGCCGCGGTCTCGTCCCTCGCCGCGCTGGGCCTGGCCGAGAGGATCCCGGCGATCGGGCTCGCGAAGCGCGAGGAGGAGGTCTACCGCGCCGACCGTCCCGACCCGATGCGGCCCAACCCGAACGCCGCCCCGATGCTCCTGGTGCGGGCGGTCCGCGACGAGGCCCACCGGTTCGCGATCACCTACCACCGCACCCGACGGCGGATGCGGATGCGGGACGAGTTCGCCGCCGAGACCCGCTCGCGCGGATCGTCGCCGAGCGGCGACGTGCGGCCGGGGACCTAGCGACCGCCGCCCTTGCGGTCGGGTGAGCCGATGAACGGCATCCCCTGGACCCGACGGGCGATCTCGGGGGTCGGGAGCCGCCGCAGGTCGGCCTCCGGCTCGAGGATCGCGGCGTCGAGCGCCTCCGGCTGGAACGGGGTCGGGGACCCTTCCGCGACCGC
>DASPQN010000022.1:0-6378 GCA_035624925.1 Thermoplasmata archaeon | reverse complement strand
GGTCTCGCCGAGCATCTGGGAGAACTCGTCGACGTCGAACGGCCGGTCGAGCCGTATCAGCCCCTCGGGCGGCTGGTCGGCCCCTCCCGTCGCGCTCGCGAGACCCGCAGGGGGCGCTGAGCGCGACGGGGCCGGTGGCCCATCGCTCCTCGCAGCGCTCGCCACGGGGGTGGCGGTACGGGGCACGGGCGGTAGCGTCGGGGGGGGAGTCGCGGAAGGCTTGGGAGGGTACCTGTCCAGGACCGGGGACGGATCCCGACCTACGAAGCGACCTTGGTTGGGACGCCCGACGACCCCGGCCTTCCGCGGCCGCGGCGCGGCACGTTTCCTAGCTCCCCCCCTGCGACCCTTCGACGCCATCGATCGGACGATGCGGCCGAGAGGATAACCTCTCGGCCCTTCCCGTGAGGCGAGCGACCGCCGACCTCCCGGGGCACGGAGTTGTAGCTCTCGGAACCGTGCTGTTGCACGTCACGGCACGCCAGTTTTGTCGCGCGTTGGACGACAGATTGGTTATGTAGGGCGGCGTGGCTGGCCAAGCCAGGCTTGGGCTGCGGAGGCCCGAGCGGAAACGGAGAGAACAAACCATGCCGGCCCGTGTCATGAAGGAGTTCCAGGCGCCGCGGGGGCTGCCGCGCAAGACGGCGTCGGTCTGCCCCGAGTGCATCAAGGTGATTCCCGCGATCGTCCGGGAGAAGGAGGGCCGCGTGATCATGGAGAAGACGTGCCGGACGCACGGCTACTTCTGGGACATCATCTCCAACGACGTCGATTTCTACCTCCGGATGGAGGTCTACGCCCACGATGGGGTCGGCTACGAGAACCCGTACTACGACAAGTTCGTCGGCTGCCCGACGACCTGCGGGATGTGCAGCCACCACAAGTCGCACACCGGGCTCGCCCTGGTCGACCTGACCAACCGCTGCAACCTGAAGTGCCCGGTCTGCTTCGCGAACGCGAACGCCGCGGGCTACGTCTTCGAGCCGACCCGCGAACAGATCTACTTCATGCTCAAGACGCTCCGGGAGCAGAAGCCGGTCGGCACGGTCGCGGTCCAGTTCTCGGGTGGGGAGCCGACGCTCTCGCCGCTGTTCCTGGACGCGGTCAGCATGGCCCGGGACCTCCACTTCAAGCAGATCCAGGTCGCGACGAACGGGATCCGGGTCGCGAACGAGCCCGGCTTCGCCCAGGCGTGCCGGGACGCCGGCCTCCACACCTTGTACCTCCAGTTCGACGGGCTGGACGACGAGATCTACCGCAAGGTCCGCGGGGTCCCCCTGCTCAAGGTGAAGCAGAAGGCGATCCAGGCGGCGCGCGAGACCCACTCGCCCGCGAGCGACCTCGCGGCGGGCAAGTCCGATAAGCCCCTCTCCGTCGTCCTCGTCCCGACGCTCGTGGGCGGGTTCAACGAGAAGGAGATCTGGCCGACGGTCCGGTTCGCCATCGACAACCTGGACGTCGTCCGGGGCGTCAACTTCCAGCCGGTCGCCCTCACCGCGCGGATCCCCGACAAGGACCGCTTCCAGATGCGGTTCACCCAGTCGGACCTGGTGCGGATCCTCTGCACGGACGGTCCGTTCGAGAAGTCCGACTTCTTCCCGGTCCCGTCGGTCGCCCCGATCTCGGAGCTGGCGTCGATCATCCACGGGGAGGAGAAGATGACCCTGACGACGCACCCCGGCTGCGGGTGCGCCACGTTCGCGTTCGTCTCGCAGGACGGCCAGAAGATCACCCCGCTGCCCCGGTTCATGGACGTCGACGGGTTCTTCGAGAACGTCGAGTCGATGATCGAGAAGTACCGGGACGCGCGGTTCGCCCGGGTCCGCACGGCCGTCGCGGGCGCCCGCCTGCTCCACGACGTCGCGAAGTACTTCGACTTCTCCAAGGCCCCGGAGGGGGTCAGCGAGAAGAACTGCGTTCGGATCATCGCGTCGATCTTCACCGAGGGGAACAAGGAGGCCGTCGCGAAGTTCACCTGGAGGACGCTCTACATCGGCAACATGCACTTCCAGGACGCCTACGACTACGACATCCAGCGCCTGATGCGCTGCGACATCCACTACGCGGTGCCGGACGGGCGGGTCATCCCGTTCTGCTCGTACAACTCGGGGCCGATCTACCGGACGGAGGTCGAGAAGAAGTTCTCGATCGCGATCCCGGACTGGCAGAAGGCGAAGGCCCAGAGCGGCATCCAGCTGAAGACGATCGAGACGATGGGCGTCAACGGCGAGGTCATCGTCGACCCCGAGTACTACAAGATCCGGGCGCTCAAGGGCGCGCCCGGGATGTCGACGTAGACGGCGGCCGCCCGCCCCTCGAGCGTCCAACCGTTTCCCCGCCTTCGCCTTTCGGCTTCTCCGGGGCGGGCTCCTCGTACAGGAGCGTCCCGGGCGCCTCGACGTCCCGGATGGTCGTAGGTCCGGAGCGGACGAGCGCACCGAGGCGCCGGCCGATCTCGTTCCAGAGCCCACTCGCCGCATGGGGCCGGGCCGAGGTCGGGGTCGCCCCGGTCAGGGTCGGCTGGCCTTCGAGCCAGCTCCAGCCGGCCTCGACGTGCTTGCAGGTGCCGAGACCCCGACGGGCGAAGTCCGTGCACGTGCAGAGAGCGGAGTCGCGGGCGGGGTACTCCGGGAACAGGACCCGGTAGCTGGTCCTGTGGACCGGATTGCGTACCTCGAGGTCCACGAACGGCTCGCTCGAGCGCAACCGGACATCGAGCGGCTCCTCGACGGCGCGTCGGCGCCGCGTCGCGAGCGCCTCCGCGTCGGGCACGGCCTCGGACCGGACCGCCCGCCGCGGGGTGTCGCGCCGCATCGGGCGCGGGAGGCGTCGGCCCCTCAAGACGGGCGCCTGCTGCGCCACCGGACAAACCTAGTTATGGGGGTGGGGGCGGAACCCCGGGGACCCGGAGCGGGTCGGGCCGTCCCCCGGGGAGCGCCCCGGCCGCGGCGCCGACCCCGTCGGGTGGGGGAGGGAGATCGACCGTGGACCCGACGACGCTGTTCATCGTCGGCCTGTTCCTCCTGGTCGGCTGCGCGGTCATCGCCGGCGAGCTGGTCAGCCGCCTCGGCCAGGCAGCGCTCGTCGGCCAGCTGGCCGTCGGGGTGGTCCTCGGGCCGACGCTCCTCGGGCCGTTCCTGGGCCTGACGACGATCTCCCCCGAGTTCAGCGGGCTCGAGATCCTCGCCACGTTCTTCGTCCTGATGACGGCGGGCCTCGCGGTGACCCCGGAGCAGATCTCGTCGACCGGCCTGCGGGCCGGGCTGCTCGGGGTCGCGATCTTCGTCGTGCCGTTCCTCGCGGGGTCGCTCGTCGTCCGCCTGCTCTACCCGGCGCTGGGGGAGGTGACCTCGCTGTTCGTCGCGCTGACGATCTCGGTCACGGCCCTCCCGGTCCTCGGCGTGATGCTGCACGAGTTCGCCCTCCTGCGCAGCCGCTTCGGCACCTACCTGCTGAACGGCGCGCTGGTCAACGAGCTCGCGGCGGTGACGACGTTCTCGGTCCTGCTGCGCATCCGGAGCGGCGGGGCCTACACCCCCTGGACCGACGCGGCGATCGCCGTCCTGTCGGTCGGGGTGTTCCTCGGCTCGATCCTCGCGGTCCACACCGCCCTGCGGAGCCTACGCCAGCTGAGGATCTGGGACCGGATGGTCTCCCGGGTCCGGAGCGAGTGGCATTCGCGGGAGGCCGGCTTCGCGATCCTGATGACCGGGGGGCTGGCCGCCGCCCTCTACTCGCAGGCGATCGGGCTCACGTTCCTGGTCGGAGCGTTCTACGCAGGCCTGCTCGTCACGCCCGAGAGCGTCGGGGTCCGGGAGCACCGGCAGATCACGCGGGTCTTCGACGCGGTGACCTGGGGGTTCTTCATCCCCCTCTTCTTCGCGCTCGTCGGCTTCGGGATGGACCTGAGGACGCTCGTCTCCTCCCCCGCCGTCCTCGCGGCGTTCAGCGGCCTCTGCCTCTTCGCCTTCCTGTCGAAGGTCGCGGTCGGGAGCGCCGTCTCGCGCGCGCTCGGCTGGAGCTCACCGGACGCCCTCGGCGCCGGCTTCCTGGTCGCGAGCCGCGGCGCGGTCGAGCTCGCGATGGCGATCATCCTGCTCTCGGCCGGCGTCTTCACCCCGTCGATCTTCACGGTCGTCGCCGGCGTGGGGCTCGTGACGACGTTCCTCTCCCCCATCGGCGCCCGTCCGTTCGTGAAGGACGTCGCCCAGGCCGGGCGCGTCGCGACCGAGGAGCGGCTCCAGCCGTGGGTCGACTCCTCCATCCCCCTGTCGGCGCGCGCCGAGGGGGACCCGCCGTCCCGGCGCTAACGGAGCCCGGGCGGTCCCGCGGCGGAGCTTATCCGCGGGCGCGACCCGCGCCCGTCCGTGGAGCCGCCGGCGACCCCCCCTCCCGCAGCGCCGGCGCGCCGCCGTCGTCTCTCCCGCGGAGCGGTCGTCGCCCTCGGGCTGCTCCTCTCGCTGGTCGGCCTGTTCATCCTGGGCGGGACCGTGCCGAGCGCGGCCGGGACCCTCGAGAGGGCCGTGGCGGTCACCGGAGCGGGCGCGCTCTGCCTCTGGGTCGGCGGGATCCTGCTCGGCCGAAGCGGGCGTGTCTAGGGCCCAGCCGCCCCACCCCCCGGACCTGCCAGGCCACCCCAGGACGACGCTCCCTCCCGCGGAGCTTCCGTCACCTCGCCAGCTTACAACAGATTTCTTATACGGCCGGCGGAATCGCTCTCGCGATGGAATATGTGATTGTCCGGGCGACCCATCCGACGTGGCTGACGATGCAGCTTCCGACGGAGGTCGCCCAGCTGATCCGGTTCGACCCCCACTCCGAACCCGGCGGGACGGCCGCCAGGTCCGTGTCGTTCCTTGCCCGGGGTCCCGGGATCACCCGGGTGATCGCCACCTACCCGGCCCGGGAGGCGCTGGCGGTGGAGACCGTCCGCGACCGTCTCCTCGCCACGGCCCGTCCGGGCGAGCGCCTCCTGTTCACGCTCCCGGGCCCGGTGGCCAGCCATCTCGGGCTGAAGGTCTACTCGCGCGGCAACCGCGTGAAGGGGACGGACGACTCCGTCGTCTGGTTCGTCCCGGCCCCGGAGTACTACGAGTTCCGTTCGATCGTCGAGAGCGGCAAGGGCTGGAGCGGGCCGTCCAGCGGGCCGTTCGCCCATGTCTACCTCGCCCGCTCGCTCGTGCCGTTCCCCAAGGAGCTCGACAGCCTCGCGGAGCTCGAGTTCCGGGTCGAGGAGGACGAGTGGCGGCCGGCGGTCGCCGCCCTCCAGCACCTCGGGCGGGGGCGCAGGGTCGTCCTCTGACGGGGAGCCGAAGGCGGAACTTCCGCCGCGACCGGGCCCGCCGGGGGTCGGCCGCCCTCCGAATGTATATATAGTGACACCAAGGATATTCCTCGCCATGTCGGGCTCGGGGGGGCGCCCGGCCAGGCCGTCGGGCCCGGCGGGCTATCGACTCAGGAATCCGCTTCCACTCAGGACCAGCTCGGACGTCTCGACCACCCGGGTCGGGATCCCGGAGGACGCGGCGATCGCGGTCGCCGGCCCGGTCGACTTCGACTCCCTCGCCAAGGCGATCCGGCGCTCGGTGGGGCATGACGGGATGCGGTCGGAGGACGCCCGCTCGATCGCCGCCCACGTCCTGAACTTCTTCGGCTTCAACGAGCGGATCATCGACAACGTCCTCGAGCCGGACGACCGCGACACGTTCTACATGCTCGAGGACACGGGGATCCTCGAGACCGAGCGCGACGAGACGACCCTCTACGACGGCCGGGAGTGGAGGATCCACTACTGGATGTTCCGCAAGGACCGGATCTTCGAGCTCGCCCGCGAGGAGTCGGCCGCCATGGCGGCGGCCGGGGAGCAGGAGGTCATCTACTCGCCCAACGCCCAGCGCTCCGGCGCCTACCGGCTCCCCCACGGCGAGACCGGCACCGGGCTCGCGGCGCACGCGGTCTACCACGAGCTCGGCGACGAGATCTGGCTGGAGCGACGCCAGGTCCCGGCGGCCCCGGCGCCGCCGGTACGCCACCGGCGCCCGGAACCGGCGCCGTAGCGCCGGGGACGAACGTTAACCCCCCCGCCCCCCCTCGCGGGGCGGATGCGTCGGTTCCTCCTCGTCGCCCACAAGGTCCCGCCGGACGGGGCGTTCACCCTCAACGACCTCGCCGGGGGGGCCGGTAGGATGGACGAGATCGCCCGCGCGGTATCGACCGCGTTCACCCTGTCGAACGACCTCCGCCGGGACACCGAGATGAGCGTCCTGTTCGTCGCGGAGCCCCCCCCGCGGGCACGGCGGATCGAGCTGTTCGGCGCGAAGCTCAAGCGCCTGAACCCCGACGAGCGGTCGACCGCCGCCCTGCTCAAGAACGCCCTTG
>DASPQN010000021.1:0-15641 GCA_035624925.1 Thermoplasmata archaeon | reverse complement strand
GCCCTCGTGGAGCGCGAGCTCGGCGTTCAGGACCGACCCGCCGGCGCCGCCGCGTACCGCGTTGTGCGAGAGGAGGAAGAACCGGAGGTACGGGGGCGTCCAACGGACGCGCCCCACCGTGACCGCCATCCCTCGGGCCCGCGCGGGCTCGCCCGCCCACCGGTCCCGCAACGGCTGCGGGCGGTCGGGCTCGATCCGGAGGACGACCGGGGGGGACGGCGCGGTAGGGAGGTCCCGGGAGGCGAGCGGGTCGAACGCCCTCCAGGCCCGGCGGAGCCGCTCAAGGCTCGGCCGTCGTGTCGCCTCGACCGTGACCGACTCGAGGTGGCCCTCTCGGGTCGCGACCCTCGCGCAGTGGGCCAGCACCGTGGGCCTCCACGGCACGACGCGACGCCCCCGGTTCGTCCCGAGGAGGAGCGCCGACTCCTGGGCGACCTTCTCCTCTTCGTCCCGAATGAACGGTACGACGTTGTCGGTGATCGTCAGCGAAGGGACGCCGGGGAAGCCGGCCCCCGAGAGCGCCTGGTACGTGCTGACGTGCAGCGACCGAGGAGCGAGCAGGGGAACGACCGGCGCCAGGGCGACGACCAGCCCCGCGGCCGAGCAGTTCGGGTTCGTCACGAGGAGGCCCCGTCCTCGGCGAGGCCGTCCCACCGCGAGGAGACGCGCCGCGTTCACCTCGGGGACGAGCAGCGGGACCCCGGGGTCCTGCCGGTGGTCCGAGGCGTTCGAGAAGACCGAGATGCCGCGCCGAACGAGCTCGGTCTCGAACGGTCCGGCGAGGCCGCTGGGCAGCCCGGAGAAGACGACCCGCACCCCGCGGCGGGCGAGCTCGGCCGGACCGAGCCGGCGGAGCCGCGCTCCGGCCAGCCCGGCAGGGGGCGGTTCGGCGAGCTGCCAGACGTCGGCGAGCCGCTTCCCCCCGGAGCGCTCGCCGCCGACGAGCTCCGGCGGGTCGAACCACGGGTGCTCCGCGAGGAGGCGGGCGAAGTGCTGGCCGATGTAGCCGCTCGCGCCGACGATGGCGGTGGCGACGTTCCGCTCGCTCACGGCAGGAACCCTCCTTCGAAGGCGAGGTCCGCGAGCGCGAACGCGCTGATGTCCTCGAGGACGACGACGGCCCTCGGGACGATACACGGGTCGTGGCGACCGGTCACGACGATCTCCTCCGGGGTGCGCGTACGGAGGTTCACGGTCCTCTGGCGCACCGCGACCGACGACGTGGGCTTCACCGCGACCCGGGCGACGACCGGCATGCCGGTCGTCAGGCCGCCCAGGATCCCTCCCGCGTGGTTGGTCGCCGTCCGGATCGCCCCGGCCTCGACGACGAACGGGTCGTTGTGCTCGCTCCCCCGCATCCGGGCCGCCCGGAACCCCGCGCCGAACTCGACCGCCTTCACCGCCGGGACGCTGAAGTAGGCGTGGGCGAGGACGCTCTCCACCGAGTCGAAGAACGGCTCTCCGAGACCGACCGGTAGCCCGGTCGCCCTCACCTCCACCACGCCCCCGACGCTGTCGCCGCCCCGTCGTGCCTCGGCGATCACCTGGGCCATCCTCTCGGCGGCCTCCGGGTCGGCGGAGCCGACCTCGTTCGAGCGCGAGCGTCGTGCGATCTCCTCCAGCGAGGCCGACTCGGGCGGGGCGGCGTCGACGGTGCCGATGGAGCGCGTGAACGCGACGACCTGCACGCCCTTCGACGCGAGGAGCCCCTTCGCGATCGCTCCGGCGATCACGAGGCCGACGGTCATCCGGCCGGAGAAGATCCCGCCGCCGGAGAGGTCCGCGTCGGGGCCGTAGCGGACCCGGGCCGGGTAGTCCGCGTGTCCAGGCCGCGGGGTGTCGCGCAGCCGGTCGTACGGCTCGCGCCGGACGTCGGTGTTCGCCACGTGGGCCCGGAACGTCGAGCCGTCCGACCTCCCGTCGACGATCCCGCGGTCGACGACCAGCACGTCCTCCTCCTGCCGACGGGTCGCGAGCCGGCGACCGACCGGCCGCCGTCGGTCGAGGTCGGCCTGGATTGCGGCCACGTCGATCGGGGTGCCCCGGGGCAGGCCCTCCAGGCGGACGCCGACCTCAGGTCCATGGCTCGACCCGAACAGTCCGAGGCGGAGGCGGCGGCCGAGCTCCATCGTCACCGGACCGTCACCTCCAGTCCGAGCCGACCGAGCACGTCGAAGAACCGTGGGAACGACTTCGCCACGGCCGCCGCATCCGCGAGCTCGCTCGGCCGGTCGGACGCGGCGGCGGCGACGGCGGCGCTCATGACGATACGGTGGTCGTGCGCTCCGCGGAGACGGACCGGTCGGGGGCGCGAGACGCCGTCCACCGCGAGCCCGCCGTTGACCTCCGTTACCCGGGCCCCCATCGCCCGGACCAGCCGCGCCGTGCCGAGCTTGCGGTCCGACTCTTTCGCGACGACGTGCTCCGCGCCCAGGAGGTAGCTCCTGCCGTGGGCCGTCGCCGCCAGGACCCCCGCGAGCGGGTAGAGGTCCGGCGCGTCGGTGAGCCGGACGCGGAACGGCCGCCGACGCTCGCCGCGGACGGTGGTCGTCGCCCCGGAACGGGAGACCGCGGCACCGTACCGGCGTAGGAGGTCGAGCACCGCAAGGTCGGCCTGGGGCCACGTCGTGGGCACCCCGCGGACCGAGGTCCGTCCACCGGAGACCGCGGCGGCCGCCCAGAGGTAGGCGGCGGAGGAGGCGTCCCCCGGCACGGTCGCGTCGACCGGGCGGAACCTCTGCCCGCCGGGAATGGCGTAGCCGTGCCGAACGGGGGCGACCGTCACCCCTTGGGCCCGCAGGACCGCCACGCTCGCCCGGACGTACGGCTCGGAGACCGGCGTGCCGACGGTCCGTAGCCGGGATCCGGGCACCACGGTCGGAAGGGCGAACAGCAGCGCCGAGGTGAACTGCGAGCTCTCGTCGGCCGGGACCTCCACGGTCCCACCGTGGATCGGACCCCGGAGCTCGAGCGGCAGTCCGTCCCCTGGCGGGGCCGGAACGATCGTCGCGCCGAGCCGACGTAGTACCTTGAGCAGTGGGGCGATGGGCCGTCGGGGGAGGCGGCCTCGGCCCACGAACCTATACGGCTGGTCTCGGAGGGCCGCCGCCGCGCTCAGGAGCCGCAGCGTCGTCCCCGACTCGCCGCAGTCGATGACCCGGGTCCGCCGTCCCGTCGCTCCACCTCCAGGGCGGACCGTCCAGGCGCTGCGTCCCAACGTCACCCTGGATCCGAGCTGGCGGACGGCCCTCGCCGTCCGCAGCGTGTCGTCGCTCACGAGGGGCCGACGCACGTGGCCCGGGCGACCGCTGAGGTGGGCGGCCAGGACGAACCGGTGGGTGTAGCTCTTCGACGCGGGGGCGTCGACCGTGCCGTCGACGGTGGCGGGCCGGATCCGCGCGACGGTCATCGGCCCCTCCCTCGACCCCCCGGGACCTCGAGGAAGAGCCGGAGCGAACGCCGGCGCCCCTCGCGGGGCAGCGCCCGGAGGACGCGGGCGACGCGCCGCGACGGAGCCAGGGCGGCGAAGGCGGGCCCGAGCCCGCTGACCCCGCCGACGACAGCGCCCGCCTCCTGGACCGCGTCGTGGACCCTGGCGTACCGGTAGCCCATCGCCTTCTCGACCAGCGCGGAGTTCGCCTCCATCGCCCGGACCCAGTCCCCGTCGAGGGCGGCGTCCACCGCGCGGCGGGCGAGAGCCGGGTCCCGGCCGAAGCGTCGCCGGACCGTCGGCGACCGAGGGTGGGCCCGGTCCGGGATCCACAACGCGACGCGCAGGTCGCGGTCGACATCGAGACGACGCAGGCGCGCGTCCCGACGGTTGTCCGTGACGACGCCTCCGGCGAGGAGACCGGCGACCGCGTCGTCGAACGCGCCGGTCGCGCTCACGCGGCTCGCGCGGCCAACCTCCGCCGCGACCCGGGCGACGTCCTCGAGCTCCGGTTCGCGGCCCCCGGCCCGGGCGGCCGCGAGCGCGACGGACGCGCTCACGGCGCTCGAGCTCTTCAGGCCCCGAGCGGCCGGGATGGACGACCGCACCACGAGCCGGAAGCGCCCCGCCGCCGCGGGCACGAACCGCCGGAGCGCCGCGCGGGCCGAGGCGTGGACGAGCGGCGTGCCGGACGCCCGCGGCTCCACCGTCATACGGACCTCCGTCGACCGATCCGGGTCGAGGACCGCTGTGGCCCGTGCCGGCCAGTCGATCCCGACCGCCGCGCCGATCCCGAGGGGAAGGGCGTTCACGATGCTGATCGCCGCCCGCGCGCTCCCTACGCCGCGCACGCACCCTCCGACACGATCCTGGCGACCGACCTCGGGTCCGGCGCCTGGTCCCACCAGATCTCGTAGCTGGCCGCGGCCTGGTAGACGAGCAGCCTCCAGCCGTCCTCGTACGTCGCGGAGGCCGCCTCGGCGGACCGACGGACGACCGGCGAGGCGGCCCCATACACCCAGTCGAGCACGTGGCCCCCGCGGCGGAGGAGCGGGGCGAGCGGGACCTCGAGCGTCCCTCCGGCGTCGCGGCCGACCGGCGTCGCGTGGACGAGAAGGTCCGCCGCCGGGCCCTCCCTCGCCACGCCGAACCGGGCGTCGAACCGCTCCGCCAGCTCCCGGGCCGCCGCCGGTCGGCGAGCGTAGACCGTCGCGCTCGCGCCCAGCTCCCGCGCCGCCGCGAGCGTCGCTCGGGCGGCGCCCCCGGCCCCGACGACCGACAGGGCGTGGCCGTCCCACCGTCCCGAGCTGCGCAGCTCCTCGAGTCGGCGGAGGACCGCCAGGAGGTCCGTGTTCTCGGCGACGACGGCCCCGTCGCCCAGCGTGAGGCAGTTCGCCGCGCCGCAGGTACGGGCCCCGGCGCCGAGCTCGGTCGCCGCCTCGGCGGCGACCGTCTTGAGCGGATGCGTGACGTTCAACCCTCGGAAGCCCCCGTCGGCGAGCGGCCCGAGCGCGTCGAGGAACTCACGCTCGTCGGCGATCTCGAGGGCGACGTAGAGGCCGCAGCGGCCTGCTTCGCGCATCCACCCCGTGTGGAGCGACGGACTTCGCGAATGCCCGATCGGCCGGCCGCAGACGGCGAACAGCGGCGCCGGCTCCTCGGACTCGAGGAACGGTCGCAGCCGGTCGACCTCGATCTGGCTCGCCTCGACCGGAGCCGCCCCGCAGCTCTCGGGAAGCGCGGCGTACACCAGCGGTAGCCCGAACCGGCCGGCCCAGGCCCGCAGGAGCGGTCCCGACGGGCCGGTGGTGTGGATGACGACCTCTTCGCCGACCCGGGCCGCCTGGGGGACGACGTCCCGCAGCGCCTGCCCGACCGACGCGGGGACGACCACCTTGCCGATCCCGTCGACCCCTTCGAGCTCGCGCAATCGGTCCGTCCATCGTGCCGCCTCGGTGGGCGCCGGGTGGCACGAGACGATGCGGCCGAGACGTTCGGTCGGGGGGAGCAACGGGAGCAGATCGAGGTCCCGCGCGAGCTCGAGGTCGAGCCAGCGGAACGGCCGGGACGCGAGGTCCAGCAGCACCCGCTGTCGCGCCGCGGGGTCGTCCTCCCCCTCACCGCCCTCGGCGCGCGAGCGGTAGGTGGCGACCAGCGGCAGGGGGGAGGGGAACAGCCGCTCCAGGGAGGAGCGCTCGGCTGCCGAGAGGCGGTCGACGCGGAGCTCGGCGACATCGGCGCCGTGGTCCCGGGCGGCGACGGCCTGGCGCGCGGCGTCGTCCAGGGTACGGGCTGGCAGGGAGACGACGATCTGGGGCCGGGCGCGACTCATCGCTCCTCGATCGTCTCCTCGACGGCCGTGCCCAGGTGCCGCGCCGCCGGTAATCGGACCCCGCGCACCCGCGTCCCGGCGGCGATCTCTGTGGTGGAGAGCCGCCCGTCCTCGCCGCTCAGGCGGACGGTCTCGGCCTCCTGGAGGAAGACCGTCCGCGATCGTCCGTCGTCGTCTGCGTGCACCACGACCAGCGGTCGGCGTTCGACCTTGATCCGGCCGACGCGCACCGAGCGCGCCGGGCCGTCCGGGGCCACGGCCAGCAGCCGGTCGTTCGCCTCGAGCTCGGCGAGGTAGCGGGTCGACCCGTCGGCGAGGAGAACGTACGAGTGGGCCGCCCCGGCGTTGACCCGGAACGGGCGGGGTCGGCTGAACGCCGAGCCGACCGCCTCGCTCGCGACGTGGAAGAGGAAGGCGGCCGCACTGCCGACCAGGAGCCCCTCCTCGGGACGGAGCAAGCTCGTCGTGTCGACAATGACGCGGTCGCCGTTCCCGGCCGGCAGCACGCCGGTCACCGGGACGGTCCGCCACGCAAGCCCTGACGGGACCGGCTGCTCGACCACCCGCTCGAGCTCGTCGACCTCGGCGGTCGTCCGGATCGTCACGACGATCCGGTCGGCGCCGTGCTCGAGCGCCCCCAGCGCCGCTGGGACCTCCGCGGCGCTCCGGGCGAACGTCCAGAGCTCGAACCGACGCCCGCGCCGGGCGACCGCGGACTCGAGGGGGATCACGCGGTCGGCCGTCCACTCGAGCACGATGAGCCCGCCGTCCGGCGTCGCGTCGAGCGCCCGCTCGAGGCCGGCCACGTCCGCGATGTGGCGGATCGGGACGGGCGAGCCGTCCGGCGCCTTGCGAAGCGTCTCCCCCTCTCGGGTCCAGAGCTCCTCCGCGGGGACCCCGACGTCCCAGGTCGAGGGCACCACGAACCGGCGGAACCCGCGCGCGCGGGCCCGGGCGACGATCGCCCGCCCCACCGCCTCGTCCGAGGCTTCGGGAGCGACCGCGACCCGCTCGAGCACCGGCCGCCCCCCCTCAGGTACCGCCGTGGAGGAGCGAGGCGATCTGTCGGGCGAGAGGGGCGAGCGGTCGGCGCTGGAACAGATTGCGGCCGATGCAGATGCCCGCGCCTCCGGCCGCGACGCTCGAGCGGACGATCTCGAGGAACGCCGCCTCGTCGTCGAGCCGGACCCCCCCGCCGATCAGGACAGGGACCGGCGTCGTCGCGCAGAGCCGTTCGAACTCCCTCGTGGAGCCGGGGTAGCTCGTCTTCACGATGTCCGCGCCGGTGTCCGCGGCGGCGCGGGCCGCGTGACGGAGCTCGTCCGGCGTTCCTCCGTTCGTTTTCTTCACGTAGGCCATGCAGAGCAGCGGGAGCCCGAGCTTCCGGCACTCGTCGACCGCGGCGCCGAGGTCGCTCAGCATCTCGGGTTCCTCGGGGACGCCGAAGTTCACCTGGACGGAGAGGAGGTCGGCCCCGAGGGCGAGCGCCTCCTCGGCGGTCCCGACGACGACCTTGCGGTTCGCGGTCGAGCCGAGCGATGTCGAGGCCGAGACGTGGACGCCCAAGAGGACGTTCGGGCGGAGGACGGGCGCGAGCTCCCGGACCGCCCCTTTCGTGACGATCAGGAGGTCGACCCCGCCGTCCTGGAGCTCCGTCGCGACGGGGGCGAGCCGCTCGAGCCCGTCGATCGGTCCCATCGAGACCGAGTGGTCGAGCGGGACCGAGAACAGCCGGTGGGCCGCGTCGGGGAACAATCGTCGCAGTCGGATCTGCTTGCCGTACATCGTTCGATACCTTCCTACCTTCCGTCTCCGAGAGACGCCGGGGGAGGCCGGCCCGAACGCTAGTCGAACCGCTTCGGGGCGGCGCCCTCCCGGCGCCCCCCGGTCACCAGAGCCAGGCCCCGGCAGACCGGCCCGGCGGCACGAGGAGGCGGGCCGACTCCGAGGCGCGGGCTGCCATGGCCCCTCCGAGCGTCGAGGCGCTATTTAGAGTTCCCGGGCGCCCAGGAGCCCTGGGCGAGGACCCCGTCCACGAGCAGCGCGTGGAGGGCGAACCCCCGGAGCATCTGCTCCCACATGCGGTGGCGGACCTCCGCGGTGTTCGCGAATCCCGCCACGATGCGGCCGATCCACTCGGAGTGCTCGACGTCCGCGGTGACGTGGAGCCGGTAGTACTCCAGGTGGTCCTCCGGGACCCCATAGTGCTGACGGAACGCGGGGAGCAGCCGGGCGCAGAGCTCGACGTTCGGGGGCTCGCTCGAGCCGGCCGCGGAGATGTAGAACGGGTGGATCCGGTTGGTGTAGAGGAAGTCGTCGATCGCGAGCATCGTGCTGGGAAGCTGGGGCTCGGCCAGGACCTCGGACCGGGGCACCCCGAGACCCTCGCAGAACCGGAGCCAGAGCTCGGGATGGCCCGGGGTCTTGCCGTGGGGGTCGCCGGCCTCCTCGAGAAGCTGGTCGAGGATGAGGCGCCGGTACGGGTCGAGGTCGACGTCGATAGGGCAGTTGGAGAACCGCTCGGCCATCGCGATCGGGACCGACGCGAGCCACGGGTAGAACTGCTTGACCCACGCCCGGACGACCGGCTTCGGGGCCGACCCTCGCTCGACGGCAGCAAAGAACGGGTGGGTCTTGAACGGGTGGTGGGCCATCTTGTAGCGCGTCAGCTCGTCGCGGAACGCGCTGCCTTCGTACCGGTCCCAGGGCGCCTGCGGCATGGCGAACGACGTCCCGTTCGGTATTTGGTCCGCGAGGTTTCTCTCTGAACCTCCGCAGTTAATGTGCGCCTCCCCGCTCGGGGGACGTGACGGATGGGGCTGGTCCAGGGACGCTCGTTCCGGAATATGGCCCCCTGGCGGGGCTCCGCGTCCTCGAGTCGGCCCGCTACGTCGCCGGACCGTGGGCGTCCACGTACCTCGGGGAGTTCGGCGCGCAGGTCGTCCACGTCGAGGGGCCACCGTTCGGCCCCCCGTACGCCGACCCGACCCGGACGCTGACCCCGGTCCTCGAGGGTCCCGGTGGGAGGGGCCGGGTCTCGGAGTCGTGGGTCCAGTACGGACGGAACAAGCTCTCGGTCGGCCTGGACGTGCGACAGCCGCAGGGACGCGAGGTGTTCCTCGACCTGGTGCGGGCCTCCGACATCTGGATCGAGTCGTCGCGTCCCGGGACGTACGACCGGCTCGGCCTCTCGGACGCGGAGGTCTGGGCGGCGAACCCGCGCCTGACGGTCGTCCACATCTCGGGCCACGGGCGCACCGGGCGGCCCGAACGGACCGCCGCGCCGTCGTACGACCTGACCGCACAGGCCTACAGTGGATTCCTGGGGCTCCAAGGGGCGCCGGACCCGAGCCCTCCGACGCGGTCCGCGACGGCCCTGAACGACACCGTGACCGGTCTCGCCTCGGCGACGGCGGCGATCATGGGCTACGTGCACGCCCAGCGTACCGGTCGGGGTCAGTCGGTGGACGTCGCCCAGTACGAGACGTTCTTCGTCCTCCTCGAGAACCTCGCTCTCGATTTCTTCGCGCGCGGCGTCGTCCGGGGGCGCCACGGGTCGGCCCACCCACGCCTCCACCCGTACGACGTGCACCGGGCGCGGGACGGCTGGGTCGTCGTCGCGGCTCCGACCCCGGGCGCGTTCCGCCGCCTCCGCGAGGTCCTCGGGCTGGACGACCCGGCCTACGACGACGACACGTTCCGGCTCGCGCATCGCGAGCCGGTCGACCGCGCGATCGCCGAGTTCTGCGCCGCGAGGACCGGCACGGAGCTCGAAGCGATCGGCCGCGCGCATGACGTGGCGATCGAGCGGGTCAGGACGATCGCGGAGATCGCCGAGGACCCGCACTACCGCGAGCGCGGGATGTTCGTCGAGTGGGACGACCCGGTCGCGGGGCGCGTCCGGGGTGCGGGGATCGCCCCCAAGTTCTCGGCCACGCCCGGACGGGTGTGGCGCGGCGCCCCGTGGCTCGGGCAGGACAACGAGGCGGTGCTCACCGGGCTCCTCGGCTACGACCGGCTCGCTGTCGACCGGCTGCGCCGTGCGGGGGTGATCGGCGAGGACCCTCCGGCAGGGAAGGCGGAGGGCGGGCGGCGCTCCGGAGAGCAGGTGCCGGGACGATGAGCGAGCTCTGGCCGCTTCCGCAAGACCCGCTCGTCGCGGAGGTACGTGCTGCCGTCGAGCGGGGTCGTCTCGCCCAGCGGTACCGTGAGCTCGACCGCGCGCCCGAGTTCCCCCGGGCCGAGTTCCGGGCGCTAGGGGAGGCCGGCCTGTTGGGACTCACGATCCCTCGCGAGCTCGGGGGCCGGGGCCTCCCTCCCACCCGCGCCGCGATCCTCCTCTTCCACCTCGCGTACCTCAGCGGCACGACCTTCGCCAAGCTCTCCCTGCAACCGGAGTTCTGCTCCGTTCTCGGAGAGCACGGCCCGGCCGAGCTGGTCGAGCGGTGGTACCGTCCCCTCCTTCGCGGCGAGCTCCTGGTCGGCAACCAGGTCACCGAGCCGTCCGCCGGCTCCGACGCCGCGGCCCTCGCCCTCGAGGCGGCACCGACCGCGGGCGGCTACGTCCTCACCGGGGAAAAGAGCGAGGCCGCGTTCGCGACCGACGCGGAGGCCGCGATCGTCTACGGCCGTCGACCCGGAAGCGCGCGGGCCGAAGGGGTCTCGGCCTTCCTCGTGCCTCAGGGGCTCGACGGGGTCCGGCGTGCCGTCGCCGCACCCGACCTCGGGGAACGGTGGCAACGGCGCGGCAGCATCACCTACACGCAGGTTCACCTCCCGTCCGACCATCGGCTCGGCGAGGAGGGCGAGGGTTTCGCCTACCTCCAGGCGGAGCTCGCCCGGGAGCGTGGCCTCCTGGCGGCGATCTACCTCGGGGTCGCCCGGGCCTCCTGGGACGAGACGGTCCGCCACGTCGGCGAGCGGATGGCGTTCGGGCGCCGGCTCGCCGACCAGCAGGCGGTCGCCTTCCCCCTCGTCGAGGACGGGGCAGAGCTCGAGGCGAGCTGGGGGTTCACGGTCCGGGCGCTCGAACGGCTGGAGCACGGGGAGGTGGCGGACGCCGACACGGCGATGTCGAAGGTCCGGGCGACGCGCGCGGCGCTGACGACCCTCGAGCACGCGATCCAGTTCCACGGCGGGGCGGGCTACTCCGCCCGCTACCCGCACGAACAGCGCTGGCGCGACGTCCGCAGCGGGCCGCTCGGCCACGGCGCGACGGAGGTCCTGGAGGGCGTCGTCGCCCGGCGCCTCTGGCCCCGGCCGCCCCGCCGATAACCCTTATTCGCGGCGCGCCGGTTGTTCCGGGTCTCGGCTGCGAGGGCGGCCGCACGGCATGGTCGATCGAACCCTGCGGACGGCGAGCGTGAGCTCGGTGGTGGGCGTGGCGTTCGCGGCGACGCTCGTGCTGCTCGCGGTGTTCGCCTTCCCGACCGCGCCGGCGCGGACCTCCACCAGCTCCTCCCCGGCTCCCCCGAACGGTTCCGCCGTGGTTCCGGTGGTTCCTTCGGAGACGCTCTCGCAGCTCCTCGGCTCGCCGCGCGTACCGGTGGTCGGCGCTGCGGCGAACGCGCCGGTCGTCGGCTCGCACCTCGTGCCTTCGGCCGCCAACTCGACGATCCCCCTGCTGCTCACCCTCGCCTTCGAGAACGCGAGCCGCCTCTCCGCCTTCCTTTCCGCGGTCGAGGATCCCGCGTCGCCGCAGTACCACCGGTACCTCTCGGCGTCGGCGTTCACGAGCGAGTTCGCGCCGAACGCCTCCGCCTACGCGTCGATCGTGGAGTACCTCGGTTCGTTCGGGGTCGGCTCGCTCACGAGCTTCCCGGACCGCCTGGCGGTCTCGTTCTCCGCGACCCCGACGACCGCGGACAGGATCTTCCAGACCGAGGTCGAGCGGCTGTCGGCGCCCGAGGGCGACTACTGGGCCGCCGCCTCCCCTCCGATGCTCCCCGCGGCCCTCGCCGGCGAGGTCCTGGCGGTCGGGGGCCTGGGACCGGGCTCGCTCCCCGCGGTCGTCCCGCTGGCCCGGGCCGAGGAGCCCCACGCCTCCGGAGCGTCCCCGGGCGCCCGCGCCGAGAGCGGCAACACCTCGCTCGCGCCGGTCACGATCGACTCGGTCCAGTACCTCTACCCGGCCGACCTGCAGACCGCCTACGACGAGGAGTCGTTGTTCAGCGAGTACGGCTACCCTCGGGGAGTGGACGTCGCCGCGCTCGTGTGGGCCGGGGCGTACTACGGCAACGCGACGGCCGGCTGCGGCGCGAGCATCGACCCTGGAGAGGTGGTCGGCGCCTTCGACCCCGCCGACCTGACGAGCTACTTCGACAACGCGACGCCGAACGGAGAGCCGACGACGTCCGTGGTCGCGGTGCCGATCGACGGAAGTCCGCCCTCGGGGTGCCTCGCGTCCTGGGACACCACGGGCGTCGTCGCGTCGAACACCGCCCAGCTGGAGGCGATCGGTTCGATGATCCCCGGGGCGACGGTCTACGGGGTCGCCGCGCCCGGGCCGTCCGTGAGCCAGCTGGAGGCCTCCCTGGGGGAGGTCCTCAGCCCCCCCTCGGGGCTTCCGGCCCCGGTCCGCAGCGGGCTCCAGAACGTCAGCGTCATCGAGGTCGGGTGGGCGACGACGGACACTCCCGATGCGGTCTGGGTGAGCGACCTCGAGCAGGCCGCGGCCCGGGGGGTGAGCGTCGTCGCGGCGACCGGCGACTCCGGGGACAACCAGCACAGCGCGGGATGGTTCGGGACGGACGCGGGCTTCCCGGCGACGGCCGGGAACGGCGGGGCGGGGTCCCTCGCGGTCGGCGGGCTGACCGTGACGCTGAACGCGGCGAACGATCAGCTCGCGAGCGAGGTCGTCTGGAACGTCTCGACCGCCGACGTGGCGGACGGGGGACCGGCCGGCACCTCGGGCGGGATCAGCGCCCTGTATTCGGAGCCCGGCTACCAGAAGAACACGAGCGCGAACGCCGTCCTCAAGGGCGCCGGCCGCGGCGTGCCCGACGTCGCCGCCGTCGCGAACAACACGCTCCTCACGCTCACGGTGGACGGGTCGCGGTACGCCGCGACGAACGCGACGAACGGGGGGAAGTTCCGGTACGCCTCCGGGACCGGCCTCGCCTCCGCGGTCGTCGCGGGCCTGCTCGCGGAGATCGACCACGCCCTCCAAGCGTCGAACAACTCCGCGCTCGGGTTCGTCGACCCCGGCCTCTACGTCCTCGCGGAGGAGGCCTACACTCCCCCGCCCACCAGCGGGCAGGTCACGTCGACGCCGACCGGCTCGTACGACTCGGAGCTTCCGACCGCCCCGTTCCACGACGTCGTCACCGGCGGGAACGACCTCTATCGGGCGGGCGTCGGCTACGACCTCGCGAGCGGGTGGGGGTCGCTCGACGCCTACAACTTCACGATGTACGTCCTCCACGTCCCTACGGCCGGCGTCTACGGCGACCTCGCGGGGGTCCGCGACCGGCTCCGCCTCGCCGGGCTCGGGGTGACCTCGCAACGCCCGCCCGCGTCGGTCGACCGGACGTACAACGCGACGATCCAGCAGGACTTCTTCCTGGCCAACTCGCTCGGGGCGCCGGTCTACGGGGTCCAGAGCGAGGTCTACCTCGCGCACACGCTCGGCGGGCTATGGGCGATGAACTTCACCGCCAACCTCACGTTCCCGTTCGCCGCCTTCTCCCCGTCGAACGTGGTCCACGAGGTCTGGTGGCAGCCGAGCGGGGAGGAGCAGAGGCTCCCGGTCTCGCTGGCCATGACCACCACCTTGGAGCCGGCCAACGGCACGGCCCCCCCGATGCTGCTCTTCACGTTCGGCAACCCACCGGCGTCGCCGACGTTCACCCTGAACGTGCCCGGGGCGGCGTTCATCATCGGCCGGACCGGCTACTCGTACAGCTGGCAGGGCACGACCTGGACGGACGGGCCGAAGAACGGCGCGTCGGCGCCGGGGTTCCTCGCCCCGCAGTTCCTCCTCGTCGGCGCCCCGCCGAACTGGACCGGCCACTTCAGCTCCGCGACGTCCGGCACGGTGAACGCGTCGGTCGAGCCGGCCGGCTCCTCCGTCTTCTCTCCGGCGGCGAGCGGCCTCGTCACGGTCGCGAACACCCAGAGCGCCGCGACGGCCCTCGGCGTCCTCTGGGCACCGTCCGGGGCGGGGGGGTTCGACTTCTACTCCAGCACGGGCGCGACGGACCAGGGCCTGTACGAGGTCGAGGCCCCGTACTTCCCGGTCGAGTTCACCCAGACCGGGACGCCGGACGGGGCGACGTGGTACGTGAACCTCTCGAACGGGGTCGACCTCGCGGCCGCGGGCGGTACCTCCTCCGTCTCGACCGCGCTGCAGAACGGGACCTACGGCTGGGTGGCCGCGATCGACCTGAAGAACTGGTCGTCGAACCCGTCGGCAGGTTCGGTCACGGTGGCGGGCAAGCCGCAGACGGTCGTCCTCGCGTTCGGGCCGTCGGCGTCGTTCGTGACGTTCCGGGCGAAAGGTCCGGAGAAAGGGGGCGCGCTGGCGTTCGTCTGGTACGTCAACATCTCCGGCCAGCCCTCCCACGCCGGCACGGCGACCAGCTACCAGACGAACCTGACGTTCGGGACGTACAACTACACCGTCACGTGCGCGAACTCCACGTTCGTCGCGAGCAAGGCGATCGGCTCGTTCGTGGCGGGGCCCGCCCCCGTGCTCATCGAGGTGACGTTCGTCGTCCGGACCTACGAGGTCGAGTTCGTCTTCCACCTGCCGAAGTCGTCGCCGAGCCTGACGATCACCCTCGGCGGGGTCAGCGGCACGGGCGTGTTCAGCACCTGGGGCCTGGAGGAGCCGAAAGGGAGCTACGCCTGGTCGGTCACCGGCCTGCCGTTCGGCTACGGGGCGATCCCCGACCACGGCACGGTCCACGTGAACGGACCGGTGACCCCGATCGACATCACCATCAGCACGTCGGGGTGGGGACCGTTCGGCCTCGGCGTCTCGGGCTACATCCTGGTCGGGGCGATCGTCGGGGTCCCCGCCGTCTGGTTCACGGTCTTCCTGTGGCGCAGGTCCCGCCGGCGCCGTCGCGAGGGAGCGGCGCGTGCACGGGAACCGTCGGCGGGCAACGCTCCCCGTCCCGAGCACGGGCCCCCCGCCCCTCGCGCTTCGCCCGATCGATCCCCGGGCGGCTCCCGCGCCGTGGACCGGGCCGAACGGTAAGCGGGGCCCTCCCAGGGCACGGTCGACCACACCGGACCGGCGTCGGGCGGGCCGCGCGGGGCCTCGAGCCCCCGCCCTCCCGGGGGCCTCGGGGGCGGGTCGAGCCCGGATGGGGTTAAACTGAGTGAGGGTGCTACCCCAGCGTTCATGCCCGTGCCGGGTCGGAGAGCTCTGCTGGCCACGGTCCTCGTGGCCGTCCTCGTCGTCGGCTCCCTCGGGCTGGGGCTCCGGGCCCCGTCCGGGCCTCGGTCCCCGGTCGCCCCGACCTCCCGGGCCGCGCAACCCCCGACCTTGGCGAGCGCGCAGCCAGCCACCTCGCCGCTGCCGGGCCCGGCCGTTGCGGCCGCTCCGACGGACGCGTCGAACGCCGCCAGCCGGGCCGCGGATGCCGCCCTGGGCGCGAGCCGGGCCGCGGGGGTCAGGCCGAACGTGGCCTTCGTCCCCCGACCGTCCGCCACCGCGGCGGAGCTTGCGTCCGCGCGCGAGACCGGTCTGGTCGCCCCACTCTATTCCGGCACGCCGGCGCCGATGGGCCTGGCCTACTACGGGTTACGAGCCGGCCCCGGCGGCGAGGTGCTCGGGTCGATCTTGAACACGACCCGGCTGGTCGCGACCGTCGACCTGAACGCGACGGGGGTGCGGGCGGCGGACCTGTTCCAGAGCTCGCCGGACAGCTT
>DASPQN010000020.1:0-18461 GCA_035624925.1 Thermoplasmata archaeon | reverse complement strand
TTCTCTCCGGGGCGAGGAGCCCCGCGGGCACCGCCGACGGGCCGCTGCGGGCCCTTGCCGAAGCACTGGACGCGAGCGGGCCGAACAACCTGCTCGTGGTCGACTCGTTGACCGACCTCCTCGTGCGGCAAGGGATCGAGCCGAATGACGTGCTGACGATGCTGAAAGGGCTCCGTCGGCGCGCGAAGGAGTGGGGCGGGGTCGTCTACCTCCTGCTCTCCCAGGGCGTCGCCCCCCCGCACGTGGAGCACGCCATCACCGACTCCGTCGACGGGGTCCTCGAGTTCCGCTGGACGACCAGCGCGAACTTCTCCCACCGGCAGCGCTCGATGCTCATCCCGAAGTTCATGCCGTTGCTCTCGCGGATCCCTGCCGAGTACCACGGGCGGTTCGTGATCCGCGTCAACGCCTCCAACGGGCTCGTGACCACACAGTATGAGCGAGTCTAAGCCCACCGCCGCCGCGAAGGTGCCGACCGGCGTCACCGGCCTGGACGAGATGCTGGGCGGTGGTTTCCCGAGCGGCCACGTGGTCCTCGTGACCGGTCTCCCCGGCACCGGGAAGACGTGCCTCGCTCTCCAGTTCCTGCTCGAGGGGGCCCGCCGGGGGGAGAAGGGGGTCTTCCTCTCCCTCGAAGAGGACGTACCCCAGCTCCTCGAGACGGCCCGGCAGTTCGGGTGGTCCGTCGACACCGCCGTCGACACGGACCTGCTCAAGGTCGTCCGCCTCGACCCGAAGGAGACCCGACAGAGCCTCCACCGCATCCAGGGCGAGCTCGGCCACGAGCTCACGAGCCTCGGGGCCAAGCGGATCGTCGTCGACTCCGTCTCGCTGCTCAACATGCTGTCGGACGACGAGCCCGGGCGGCGGGCAACCCTCTTCTCCCTCGCCGCGGCGTGCCGCTCGAGCGGCGCGACGACCGTCCTCACCGCCGAGGCCGACCCGCTCCACGCGGAGGTCAGTCGCGACGGCCTCTCCGAGTATGTCGCCGACGGGGTCGTCGTCCTCGGCTACCGGACGGCGGTCGACGGGCATCGGGTCGGCCTCGCGCTGCGGGTGCTGAAGATGCGCCGGACGGCACACGCCCGCTCCGTCCAGCCGTACTCCATCGGACCGAACGGCCTCTCGGTCGACGCGAAGGCGGTCGACCTCGGAGCGTAGGTTCCGCCCTCCTACCGGCGACCTTGTAGCGCGGACCGCCATCGGCCGGGGCGAACGTGACCGCCGAGCAGGCTCCCCCCGGCCCGGCCCCGGCCGAAGGGCTCCCGGGGGCCCCGACCCCGCCGCCGACGGAGTGGGTGCTGTACGTCGACCTGGACGCCTACTACGTCTCGTGCGAGCGCCGCGACCGGCCGGAGCTGGCCGGACGGGCGGTGATCGTCGGCCCACCGCCGTCCGAGGAGCCCGGTCGAGGGGTCGTCCTCTCCGCGAGCTACGAGGCCCGGGCCTTCGGGGTCCACAGCGCGATGCCCGCCCGGGTCGCCGCGCGGTTGTGCCCGGACGCGGTCTGGGTCCCGCCGGATTTCGCGAAGTACGAACGGATCGCCCTCGAGGTCCGGGAGCTCCTGCGTCCCCACGCTCGGAGCCTCGTCCCGTACAGCATCGACGAGTGCGTCCTCCTGGTCGGCGCGGTGCCGGCCGAGGCCGCCCGCGAGCTCGCCGTCCGGCTTCAACAGGAGCTCCTCGGGAAGCTTCGGCTCGGCGCCTCGTTCGGCGTCGCGACGTCCCGGACGGTCGCCAAGATCGCAAGCGACCGTGCCAAACCCGGTGGGGTGATGCTCGTCCCCCCGGCCGAGGTCGTGACGTTCCTCGCACCGCTCCCGGTCCGCGCGATCCCCGGCGTCGGTCCGCGGACCGAGGAGGTCCTCGCCCGGCACGGGATCAAGACGATCGGCGAGCTCGCCGCCCACCGCCCGACCGACCTCCTCCGGGAGCTCGGAGGGTTCGCGAAGGAGCTCATCGACCTCGCTCGCGGCAACCCGCACGAGGTCCCGGAGGACCGGACCGAGCCGAGGAGCCGCTCGGCCGACCACACGCTCGCCGAGGACGCGCAGAGCGCCGACGAGGTCGTCGGCGTCGTCCGTCGGCTCGCGGGGGAGCTCGCCCGCTCGCTGGAGACCGAAGGGCTCCGCTACGCGGCGGTCGTCGTCGCCTTCCGTTGGAGCGATTTCGACCGGACGCAGCGGGGCCGGTCGCTGAGCGCGGCCCGCGAAGGCTCCGAGGCGCTGGTCGAGGAGGCCGACCGCCTTGCTCGGGCGCTGTGGGCCGACGAGCGGGGCCGGAAGCGCCGGGGGGTCCGGACGATCTCCGTGCGCGTCGAGCGTCTCAGCGACCGCCGGCAGCGTCAAGTCTCGCTCGACCAGTACGGGTCCGCCCGGCCGCCGCGGTCGGGCTAGGAGGAGCGGTGGAGGGCCCGGCGTCGCCCCGGTCGAACCCCCGGCGCATCGGGGGCGGCGAGCTGTCGGCCGAGGTGCGCGAGCTCGTCGCGCCCCGCGGTCCGCTCGGGGTCGCCGTGCCCGCGTACGACGGGAGGTCGCTGCCGAACGTCGCGACCTCGCTCGTCCGGGCGCTCGGAGGGGAGCCGGCCGCGCCCGCCCTGCCGCCGCTAGCGCGGGCGCTCGACCCGTTCGCCGACGGTAGGGCCGCAGGGCCGGTGCTCCTCTTCGTCGTGGACGGCCTCGGCTACCAGAGGCTCCGTGAACGGGGCCGGCGGCCCGGCGGGCGGGCGGCACGGGCCTGGCTGGCGCACACCGCGCCGATCACCTCGGTCTTCCCCTCCACCACGACCGTCGCGCTCGTGAGCCTCGCGACCGGTGCGCCGCCGTCGCGCCACGGGGTCGTCGGATACCGACAGTTCCTGCCGCGGATCGGCTCGGTCGTCGACATCCTGAGGATGTCGCCGCTTGGGGTCGTCCACGACGATGCCCTGGTGGGCCCGGCCTGGTCGCCGTCGACGGTCGTGGGCGCCCCGACGATCTACCGGCAGGGGATCTCCGGGGCCGTGGCGGTCTCCCGCGACCGGTTCGAGGCGCGGGGGTTCACCCGCATGGTCTACGACGGGGCGGAGTACGAGCCGTACTCCGCCTGGGCGGACCTCGCGGCCGCCCTCGTGCACCTCCTGGGTCGTGCCGCGCCCCCGCCGCTCGTCCTCGCCTACTGGGACGAGCTGGACACCGTGCAGCACCTGCGCGGTCCCGCGGCGCCCTCGGTCGACCTCGAGATCGACCGGCTCACGGAGCTCCTCGCGTTCGTCGCGCGAGGCGTCGGCCCGAAGGCGGCCCGCACGACGACCGTCCTGGTGACGGCGGATCACGGGCTGGTGCCGGTCGACCCCGCCGCGCAGACCGCCGTCGATGCGCAGCCGTCGATCGCCGACCACCTCGGTCGGCCGCCGACCGGGGACCGCCGGGCCGGGCTGTTCAAGGCCCGAGCGGGCGAGGTCGGCGCCTTGGAACAGGCCCTGCGCGAGGGGTTCCCCCCCGGCACGACCGTCCTCCCCTCGGATGCGGCCGTCCGCCACGGCCTCTTCGGACCACCGCCGTACCACCCGGAGCTGCTCGAGAGGATCGGGGACCTGGTCGTCCTCGTCCCGAGCCCGGGCGGCATCACCTACGCGCTGGCGGGGCGAGGGCTGAGCCGGCGGGTGCTGTTCGGCGCCCACGGTGGGCTCGAGGCGGACGAACTGATCGTCCCGCTGGTCGCCGGTAGGCTGGACGAGTTCTCCCTCGACGGGGCAGCGGACTAAGGGTCCTGGTCCCGACACCGGCCCCTGCGAGGCGGGGTCGTTCGCCCCCGAGGCCCCTCCGCGAAACGCCTATGGGCCCGCCCTCGGTCGACCGCCGCGTGGCGGAGCTGCGCGAGCCGATCGTCTCCCTCCTCGGGCACGTCGACCACGGGAAGACGACGCTCCTCGACCGCATCTCCGGCAGCGTGCGGGCGGCGCACGAGGCCGGAGGGATCACCCAGCACATCGGCGCGATCGAGGTGCCGGGGGCGACCGTGCGGCACCTCGCCGAAGGGGTGCTGACCGGCGATCAGCTCGTCGTCCCCGGCCTCCTGTTCGTCGACACGCCGGGCCACCGCTCGTTCGAGACGATGCGCCGACGCGGGGGGGCGCTCTCCGACATCGCCGTCCTCGTCATCGACTCGCGCGAAGGGGTGATGCCCCAGACCCGGGAGTCGATCCAGATCCTGCGCCGCGAGAAGACGCCGTTCGCGGTCGCCCTGACGAAGATCGACCTCCTCGCCGGATGGAGGAAGGTCAGCGGCGTGGAACGGCTCGCCGAGCACATCGCGCGCAGCGGGGCGGAGTTCGCGAAGCTCCTGGACGCGCGCGTCTACGCCGTCGCCGAGGAGCTCGACCACCTCGGCTTCAGCGCCGACCGTTACGACCGGGTCCGCGACTTCACGCACAACGTCGGGATCGTCCCGGTCTCGGCGAAGACCGGCGTCGGCGTGCCGGAGCTCATCGCCCTCCTGGTCGGCCTCGCCCAGCGGTTCCTCTCCCGAGAGCTCGTCCTCGTCCGGGAGGGCGGGGAAGCGACGATCCTGGAGCGGAGCGACCAGAAGGGGGTCGGGCCGGTCGGGAGCATCATCGTCTACCGGGGTCGTCTGAAGGTCGGGGACGACATCGTCGTGACCGGCCGCACCGAGCCGTTCGCCAGCCGGGTGCGGGGGATCTACCGACCGGCCCCGGCGCGGGGCGGGCACGAGGGCCGGGCCGGCAAGCTCGAGGCGCTCGACGAGGTCGTCGCCGCGGCCGGGGTCTACCTCGCCGCGCCGGGGATCGAGGAGGCGATGCCCGGCGGCCTGCTCAAGGTCGTCCACGACGCCGAGGAGGCCGAGGCGGTACGGACGGAGCTCGCCGAGGCGTCCCGGCCGGTCGCCGAGCTCGCCGAGAGCGGCGTCGCGCTCTTCGCCGACACGCTCGGCGGTCTCGAGGCGATCGCCTTCGAGTGCCGAGAGAAGCAGATCCCCGTCCACGAGGCCGGTGTCGGTCCGGTCTCAAGGTCGACCGTGATGCGCCAGGCCACGGTCCGCGACCTGACGCATCGGGCCGTGCTCGCGTTCGCCGTCCCGGTCCTCGCCGACGCCGCCACCGAGGCGGGCGAGACGGTGCGGATCTTCCGCGCGGATGTGATGTACCGGGCGATCGAGGAGTACCTGGCCTGGCGTCAGGCCCGCCAGCGGGAGGTCGACCTCGCCCGCTGGGCGGAGCTCGTCCGGCCCGCGAAGCTCGAGGTGATGGAAGGGTTCATCTTCCGCGCGTCGAAGCCGGCGATTGTCGGGGTCAAGGTCCTCGGAGGGGTGCTGCGGCCGGGCGTGCGGTTGATGCGCTCGGACGGGACCGAGGTCGGCCAGCTCAAGGGCTTGCAGAAGGAGAACACCTCGGTCGGGGAGGCGCCGGAGGGCACGGAGCTCGCCGCGTCGATCGACGGCGCCGTCGTGGGCCGGAACCTGAGGGAGAAGGACGTCCTGTGGGTCTCGCTGCCGGAGGCGGCGGCCCGAGCCCTGAAGGACCAGCCGCTCACCCCGACGGAGAGGACCATCCTGGACGAGGTCGTCCGGATGCGTCGCTCGGTCCACCCGTTCTGGGGACAGTGAGCCGGCTCATCGGGGAAGGTTCGGGCCGACCGGTCCCGGGTACTCCTCCGATCCCGGTGAGCCGTCCTCCCCCGGGAGCTCGTCGTCCAGAGGGCCATAGACGCCCGACGGCAGGAACAGGCCGAGATAGAGGACCACGGCTCCCACCCCCGTGAGGAGGCTCGCGCACACCATCGTGAAGGCGAACGGGAGCACGGGGAGGGCGAGCTGCCCCGCGTGGTACTGTTCGGTGAACGTCGCGCTGAAGTTGACCAGGACACCGGGACCGCCGACGGCCTCGACCGAGAACTCGTAGAGGGCGACCGCGTTCCCGGACGCGGTCCAATGCCCCGACGCGTTGTCGGTCCACGTCGCGAGAGGGGGAAGCGTGACACACGTTCCCGGCGCAGGCGTGCAGGCGTAGGCTTGGAACCAGCTCAGGTTGACCGGGGCGCTCGCCGTCCAGTTGAACATCAGGGTCGTCGAGCCGCTGGCCACGCCCGCGAACGACATCGACCTCCACTGCCCGCCGGGGAGCTGCACGACCTTGTCCGAGCTCGTCCGCTGCAGCGGGGGGTTGTCGCCCGGATAGAGGATCCCGACCAGCGTCGCCGCGCCGACGAGCGCAAACGCCGCGCCAATGGCCACGAGCCCGGGTCTCACGAAGGTACCGGCAGACCGGAACCCGTTATCCTACTTCCGGGATGGGCAGGGTCGTTCGTGGACCCTTCGCAGCGAGGGTTGGCCCCACCACACCTGGGTGGCCCCGCTAGCCGGGTTGGAGGCCCCGGCCCCGGGACGAGGCTCGACGAGGCTGAGGTGAGAAGGTCCGGGGCCCTGGACGCAACCTAATATCCATGGGCGTGCGTCACCTACACATGCCTGAGAGCCGGGCTCGGGCAGACGCGTCGGGCGACGAGCGCTCGCCTCCCTGTCCGATGTGCCAGAGCACGCACCGTATCGTCGACGTCGTGCGGTCCGAAACCCACTGCGCCGAGTGCGGCCTGGTCTTCGACGTCGCCGAGATCGTCAACGACGCCCCGCTGGCGCCGCCCCAGCCGACCACGGAGGGGAGTGGGCGCGGGATCGGGCCGTTCGTTCGTCCGGGAGTGCCGCGCCGCACCCTCGGCTCCACCCTCTCGCTGGGCAAGGATGGCCAGGGTCGCCGTCTCGACTGGCGCCGTCGGTACGAGTTCCAGCACCTTCGCCGCGTCATGCAACGCCAGACCGCGAGGGTCGGGGACGCCTCGGTCGAGCGATCCCCCGCCCACGGCGAGATCGTGACGGCGGGCGAACGGCTGGGCCTGCCTCCGTTGGTCGTGGATGAGGCCGAGCGCGTCTTCCGGGAGGCCCGGGTTGCCGGCGTCTTCCGCGGACGCGGGTTGCCCGCGTGCGTCGGGGCGGCGGTCTACGCCGCATGTCGACGGTACATGATCCCGAGGACCCTGGGGGAGGTCTCCACCGCGGTAGGCGCGCGCCGCTCGGAGGTCGGCAGGACGTTCAAGATGGTGCACCGGGGGGCCCGCGTGGACATCCCGAGCATCGGGACGAAGGCGTTCCTGGCCCGGTACGCTCAGGAGCTGGCCCTCTCTTCGGAGGTCCGGTCGACGGTCGAAGGGATGCTCGACGCGACCCGGGAGGACCCCGAGCTCTCGGGCCTGAGCCCCCACGGCCTCGTGGCGGCGTTGATCTACCTCGCGGCGGAGCGCAACGGCGAGCATCGCTCGAGGGCGCAGGTCGCTCGTGTCAGCAGCGTGACCGAGGTGACGCTCCGCTCGACGTGCCGGCTCGTCGAGAAGCTCTACGCCCAAGCCGCTCCGGGCTCCGCCACGCCGTCGTGAAGTCGTCTCAGCCCGCCCTGACGTAGGTGGGCGCACCGTCCTAGGTTCGGGAGTCGCGGGACCGCCCGCCCCGGGGACCCCGCTCGCTAAGCATAACCGACGCGCGTTCGGTCGCGCCGTCGGACCAGGTCGCGGTGGAGGGCCCAAGCGGGGCCGGGCCCGGCAGCAAACCCCTGCCGTGCCCTTCCGCCACGTCGGGGAACCCGCCGAGCGGGGCTCGACCGCCACCGCTCGAGGTTCGCTTTACGACCTACTTGGTCAGGTAGTACCCGGCGGCCTTCTCGCGGACCTTGCGATGGGCCCAGCCCTTGGTCTGGAGCTCCTGAAGGGCGTTCATGACCATCGTCTTGGGGAGCTTCGCGGACTGCGTGACGCGCTCGGCGGTCCCCATCTTCTCCTCCGCGATCATGCCGAGGTCCTTCATCGCCCGGTAGACCTTCACCGCGTTCGCCGAGACCTCGTCCTCGATCGCCATCGCCCCGTCGCTCCGAGGAGCGCGGGACCCCGACGAGCAGATAATGCCTGCGCCGGGGGCGGCCCGGGCGCCCGCCCCGGAGCGACCCGCGGGAAGATTCCCGCGCCGGCCCGGTCCACCGTCGGCCGGTCGTTCCCCTCCCGAACGGAGGAGAGGACCCCCCGGCCGTCGGTGCCGCGCCGGCACGCTGATAGGGGCCTCCGTGCTCTCGACCGCATGGTCCTCCAAGCGAAGGACATCATGGACCGGAACTTCCTCACGGTGGACGAGGAGACCGACGCGCTCACCGTGGCCCGGAAGATGGTCGCGGCGCGCAAGGGCTACGCGGTGCTCACCCGCGGAGGGGCCGCGACGATCGCCGGTATCGTGACCGAGTGGGACTTCCTGGAGAAGGTCGTCGCCGCCGGGGTGCCTCCGGCGTCCGTGCGGGTGAAGGAGATCGGCTCGACGACCGTCCAGTCGTGCCTCCCGGATACCGCGACGGACGAGGTCGCGACGCTGATGGCGACGCACGGGATCCGGCGGATCGTCGTACGCTCCGGCGATCAGGTCGTGGGGATGATCACGGCGCGCCAGGTCATCGGGGTGTTCCGGCAGTACATCGACAAGCTCACCTCGCAGATCGCCGGCTACCAGCTCGGGACGAACCCGCCGGGCTAGGCGAGCGCGCCTGCGGGTCGGAAGCGATGGGACGACGCTGCCGCCGGCGCGTCGGGGCAGGTCCCGAACCGCCGCGCGACGGGGCGGGCTGACGCCGGGCGGTCGACGATGGAGTACAAGTGGCGCGTCCTCACGAACACGACCGTGGCGACGCTGATGTCGGCGATCGACGGGAACATCGTCCTGATCTCCCTGCCGACGATCGGGCGGGAGCTCCCGGGGACGAACGCGACGCTGCTCCTGTGGATCCTGCTCGGGTACTCCCTGCTCACGGCCGTCGTCCTCCTGAACTTCGGGAGGCTGTCCGACATCTTCGGCAGGGTCCGTCTCTACGTCCTCGGGTTCGCGGTCTTCACCGTCGGCTCGGCGATGTGCGGCCTCTCGCAGACCGGCCTCGAGCTCGTCCTGTTCCGCCTTGTCCAGGCGGTCGGGGCAGGGTTCCTCTTCTCCAACTCCGCGGCGATCATCACGGACGCCTTTCCGCCGAACGAGCGCGGACGGGCCCTCGGCGTCAACCAGGTCTCGATCGTCGCCGGGTCGGTGGCCGGCCTCGTCCTCGGCGGGGTGATCACCTCGACGATCGGCTGGAGGTGGATCTTCTACGTCAACGTCCCGATCGGCATCCTCGCGACGCTGCGGGCGAGGTCGACGCTCCGTGAGCTCGCCCGTCCGGAGACGACCGCCCGGATCGACTGGGTCGGGAACATCATCTTCGCGGGCGGGCTGACGGTCCTGCTGCTCGGGGTGACCCTCGGGGCGCTGGGGCAGGTCTCCGACCGCCTCGCGATCTCCTTCGTCGTCGCCGGCCTCGTCCTGCTCGTCGGGTTCATCTGGGTCGAGCTCCACGAGACGTCCCCGATGCTCGACCTGAGGTTGTTCCGCAACCGGCAGTTCGGCGCGAGCGCCCTCGCGATGCTCTTCAACGCCCTCGCTCGCGGGGCGTTCGCGTTCATCCTCGTCTTCTACCTCCAAGGACCCCCGCGGTTCCTCAGTCCGCTCACGGCCGGCCTCTACCTCGTTCCGGTCTCCGCCTCGCTCGCCGTCTTCGGCCCGGTGAGCGGCTGGCTCTCGGACCGGTTCGGTCCTCGGCCGTTCCTCCTCGCGGGCCTGACGGTCTCGGCCGCCGGCTTCCTCTGGCTCGCCACCATCGGACCGGCCGCGACGTTCGCCCAGCTCGTCCTGCCGCTGGTGCTGGTCGGCTCCGGCATGGGACTGTTCGCTGCCCCGAACCGGGCGGCGATGATGACCGCCGTCCCGCCGACGCGGCGGGGCGTCGCGTCGGGGGCCGGCCTGACGCTCGTCAACTGCGGGGCGACGATCAGCCTCGGGCTCACCCTGGTCATCATGTCGACCGCCCTGACCCGGCCGGAGATCCAGGCGATCTTCCTCGGGAGCGCGAACGCGTCGATGCCGTTCACCGCGGGCGCGAGCTTCCTCCAGGCGATCCATTGGATCTTCCTCGTGTCGACGGCCCTCGTCGTGGCGGCGCTCGTCCCCTCCGCGCTCCGGGGGCCGGGGCGCCCTCCGTCCGCGGCCCCGCCCGTCGGCGAAGCGATCGACTGAGCCGCTCCCCCTGGAGCCGTCGGCGCGCCCGCCGGGACCGGGGCCGGTCCTCGTCGAGTTACGGCCCTCCAGGCTCCGTTTTCGGAGCTTACCTAACAATTATGTAGCATGAGCCGGTTGCGCCGTACGCCACGCCGGGCCCGGCGGGAGCGGCGTTCGCCCACCACGATACCGCTCTCGCCGGGCGTGGTCCCGTCGAAGGAACGACCGCGAGGGCGACGGCGCCGGCCGGCCGTTTCGGTCGCGCGTCCGCCCGTGCCGGGGTGCCCGCGAGCCCTGCGGTCCCCGAGATCGGCTCAGCGCGCGGGATGGCTCGCGAGGAACGTGCGGAGCCTTTCGGCGAGCCGCCCCTCGAGGTCGTCGTAGGCGTAGCTGACGTTGACGATCGGCTGGGGGACCCGGACGAGGCGGGCGAGGTCCACCGGACTCCCGTCCAGGACGATCTCCGCGCCGGACGCCTTGATCGTCGCCTCGAGCTCGTGGACCTGCGTGCTCGAGTAGCCCATCGCGGGCAGGACCCGCCCCAAGTGGGCGTACTGGGCGTAGACCGCGGCGATCGAGCCCGCGGCCCCGGGCCGGGGGTCGACGATGTCGGCGCCGTGCGCCTTCGCGAGGAGGGTCGCAGCACCGAACGCCATCCCGCCGTGGGTGAGCGTGGGGCCGTCCTCGACCACGAGGACCTTCTTTCCGCGCAACGACTCGGGGTCCTTCGCGGTCACCCGCAGGGCCCCCCGGACGACGGACGCGCGCGGGTTGACCGCCCGGGCGTTCGCCTCGACCGTCTTGACCCCTTCCGGCGGCGCGGAATCGGTCTTGCTGACGACGATGATGTCCGCCATGCGGAAGTTCGCCTCGCCCGGGTAGTACGAGAGCTCGTGGCCCGCCCGGTGGGGGTCGGCGACGACGAGATGGAGGTCCGGGGCGTAGAACGGGAGGTCGTTGTTCCCCCCGTCCCAGAGGACGATGTCGGCCTCCTTCTCCGCCGCTCGGAGGATCGGCTCGTAGTCGACCCCGGCGAAGACGACGACCCCCTCGGCGAGGTGCGGCTCGTACTCCTCGCGTTCCTCGATCGTGCAGTGGGCGCGGTCGAGGTCCTCGGAGGTCGCGAACCGCTGGACCGCCTGCTTCGCGAGGTCCCCGTAGGGCATCGGGTGGCGGACGACCACCACCCGGTGGCCCGCGTCCCGGAGCTTCCGGGAGACGAACCGGGTTAGGGGGCTCTTGCCCGCCCCGGTGCGCACCGCGCAGATGCTCACGACCGGTCGGGACGACCGGAGCATCGTCTCCCGCGGGCCCCCGAGCGTGAAGCTCGCCCCGGCAGCGAGCGCGATGGACCCCTTGTGCATCACCTCGGTGTTCGGCAGGTCCGAGTAGGCGAGCATCACCTCGTCGACGTTCTCGCGACGCACCAGCGCGGGCATCTCGGTCTCCGGCACGATCGGGATCCCGTTGGGATAGCCCGGCCCGGCGAGGACCGGCGGATACGTCCGCCCTGCGATGTCCGGGATCTGCGCCGCGGTGAACGCGACGACCCGGACGTCCTGCCTCCCGCGGTAGAGGACGTTGAAGTTGTGGAAGTCACGGCCGGCGGCTCCCAGAATGACGACCTTCCGTGGCGGCATGGCCTACCGCGAGGCGAGGGAGGCTAAAGCCGCGCGGTCACGCGCGGTTGAGCCGGCCCCCGGCCCGGAGGTCCGGACGGCCGCCCGGAGAGGTATATGGCGAGCGAACCCCTCCGCCGGGCGTGTTGAGGGTGGCGCGCGTCGTCTCGCCCTGGACGGTCGCGGTCGGGGCCGTCGTGCTCTGGACCCTGCTGGCCGTGCCCCCCGGCGCTCTGCCCTCCTCTCCCGGGATCGCCCGGGGTCCGAGCCCCGGTGTGGGGCCCCTCGCGCCGCCGAGCGGCGCGGACCTGGCCGCGAGCGGGCCGGGTGTCGCGCCGGCCTCCGGGGTCGCGGCGGTGGGCCCCCCGCTGCCGGCGCTCTCCGCGAGCGTCCCGGCGGGGGTCCAGCCGAGGAACGCGACCTGGGACCCGGTGAACGGCTACGTCTACGTCGTCAACGGCCTGTCGAACAACGTGAGCGTCCTGAAGGGGCACAGCGTGCTCGGAACGGTCGGCGTCGGCCGCGGTCCGGTCGAGAGCGCCTTCGACGCCGGTTCCGGGGCGGTCTACGTCACCGACTCGGCGTCGAACGCGGTCACCCTGGTCCGGGGCTTGGCCCGCGCCGGGACGATCCCGCTCGGGACCTCGCCCTACGGTATCGCCGACGACCCGGTCGACCACGAGCTGTTCGTCACCGAACCGTCGGCCGGGCGCGTGGCGGTCGTCCGGAACTCGAGCCTGGTCGGCGTGATCGCGGTCGGGGGTGACCCGCTCAACGTCACGTACGACCCGGGAGACGGGGAGGTCTACGTCTCCGACGCGAACTCGAGCACCGTGAGCGTGCTGTCGACGACCGCGGTCGTCGCGAACGTCACGGTCCACGCCCAGCCGGGCGCCCTCCTGGTCGACCCGGCGAACGGGGACGTCTATGTCGCCGCGACGGCCTCGAGCTCCGTGGACCTCCTCGCGGGTACGACGGACGTCGCGTCGGTGCCCTTGGGCGCCGAGCCGACGGCGCTCGCCTACGACGCCGAGCACGGCTGGGTCGATGTCGTCGAGGCGGCGACGGGGAACGTCACGGTCCTGAACGGGACGACCGTGGTGGGCACCGTAGCGGTCGGGGCGGGGCCGACCGCCGCCGTGGACGACCCGGTGAACGGCTACGTGTACGTCGCCGACACCGCCTCGGACAATGTGACGGTCCTCGCCGGGTCCCAGGTCCTCGGCACCGTCGCGGTCGGCTCGTCGCCGGAGGGTTTCGCCGTGAACGGCACGGCCGGGACGGTCTACGTCACGAACCTCCTCTCGCTCAACGTGAACGTCCTTAACGGCGTCGCGTTCCTCGCGAGCCGGCCGCTCGCCGGCGGGCCGGCCGCAGCCGTGGTCGACCCGCAGAACGGCCTCCTCTACCTGGCCCAGGCTAGCGGGGACGCGGTGAGCGTCTTCCGCGGCGCGTCGCTCGTCGCGACGCTCGCCGTCGGCTCGGACCCGTCCGCGCTCGCGTTCGATGCGGCCGACGGCGAGGTGTACGTCGCGAACGCCGCGTCGGCGAACGTCTCGGTCCTGAACGCGTCCGCCGTCGTCGCGACGGTCGGGGTCGGCGCCGACCCCGTGGGCCTGACGTACGACCCGATCGCCCGTACGGTCGACGTGGTCTCGGCCGGCACCGACGCCCTCGTCGTGCTCAACGGTACCACCGTCGCCGCGACGCTCGGGGTCGGGTCGGGGCCGGGCGCCCCCGTGGTCGACCCGGCGAACGGGGACCTGTTCGTCCCGAACGAGCTCTCCGACGACGTCAGCGTCTTCCACGGCCAGTCCTCCCTCGGCAGGGTCGCGGTGGGGTCGGGGCCGGTCGCGGTCGCGGTCGACCCGGCGCGGGGGCTCGCCTACGTCGCGAACTCCGGTTCCGGCACCCTGACGGTCCTCTCGGGCCCGGTGGCGGTCGCGTCGATCCCCGTCGGGCTCGCCCCCCAGGCCGCGGTGTACGACCCCGTCGACGCGGCGGTCGACGTGCTCAACTCCGGTTCCCACAACCTGACCGTCGTCGAGGGGCTCTCGGTCGCCGCCACGATCGACCTCGGCTCCCTCGACCCGACCGCCGGCGTCTTCGACCCGTCGGACGGGTTCGTGCTCGTCGTCGGCGCGGGGGGCGAGGCCGCGGCCGTGGGGGTCACCGGCGTCGCGGCGGTCGTCAACATGACCGGCAACCCCGAGGCTCCCGCCTACGATCCGTTCGACGGGGAGATCGACGTTCCGGACGCGTTCGCCGGGGGATGGACCGTCGTGAGCCCCTCCGCTTACCAGCTGGCGTTCACGGAGAGCGACCTCCCGAACGGGTCCGGCTGGTCGGTGGAGGTCGGGGGCTCTACCGCATCGACCAACGGGACGTACCTCGCCTTCCCGGAACCCCTCGGGTCGTACGCGTTCGAGGTCGTCCCGCCGGTCGGCTACGGCGCGAGCGCGTTCCCGTCGTCCCCCGTCACCCTCGCGAACGCGGGGGTCACCGTCAGCCTCACGTTCTCCCCCGAGGCCCCTCACACGGTCACGTTCCGGGAGCGGGGGCTCCCGCCGGGGACGTTCTGGTGCGTGACGCTGCGGTCCACCGGCTGCGGGAACAGCACCAAGCTCGCGTTCTCCGGTATCTACCCTGGGCGCTACGCCTACAACGTCACCCCGATCCCCGGCTACTCGGTCCCGGTCCGTGGCAATGTCACGGTCGGCTCGACGTCCGTCACGAAGACCGTCCGGTTCGCCCAGGTCACCTATCGGCTCGAGTTCGTCGAGACGGGGCTCCCGACCAGGCACCCCTGGAAGGTGACGGTCGGTCACGTGACCCGGTCGTCGACGCGGACCACCCTCGCGTTCCAACTGCCCAACGGCACCGGCGTGTACGCTGTCCGCGAGGTCTCCGGCTGGACCACGGCGAACCGGACCGGTCCGTTCGTCATCTCGGGGGCGGGGCTGACCGTCCATATCGCGTTCGTTCCCGCGGTCTACGCGGTGACGTTCGTCGAGGCGACCCTGCCGAACGGGACCAACTGGAGCGTCGCGATCGGCGCGTCCGTCCACTGGTCGAACGGGACGTCGACCGTGGCGATCGTGCTCCCGAACGGATCGTACCGGTACGTCGTCGGCCCGATCACCGGCTATCGCGGGCCGGCGAACGCCCGCGCGGTCCACGTCGCCGGTCGCGCGGTGACCGTGCGGATCAAGTTCCGTCCGATCACGCTCGACATCGACGGACCGGCGATCGCGGCCCTGGTGGGCGTCGTCGGCCCGGGAGCGGTCGTCCCGTTCGCCGTGCCGTTCCGGCGACGGCCGGGCCGTCTCGACCGTCCGACCGAGCCGGGGCGCGAAGTTCGCCCGTTCCTGCGCGCCCGGCGGTAGCCCTCCGCCGCGTCCGCCCCGTGACCTGGTCCAACGAGGGCTCGACCCACCGTCGACACGGCTCCGTCGAGGGGAGCCCTAATCACCGCCCCCCCGCTCCGACACCGAGGACGGACGATGGACCCCGAGACCCGCGTGGGCGATGTGATGACGCTGACGGTCGTGACGGTCACGGCCGAGGCGCGCCTGGACGAGGCCGCGCGGCGGTTGCGCGTCCATCACGTCTCGGGGCTCCCCGTCCTCGCTCCTCCTCACCGCGTCGTCGGGATGCTCAGCGAGCGGGACATCGTCCGGTCCCTCCACCGCGCCACGGGGGTCGGCAGCGCGCGGGGGCTCCTGGACCTGCTCCTCGAGTCCGCCCCGTCCAAGGGGGAGAGCATCCTCGAGGTCTGCCGTCGCCAGCTCCGGAACACCCGGGTCGGCGACGTGATGACGACGACCGTCGTGACCGTCGCTCGGGACACGCCGCTCGACGAGGCGGCCCGCCAGATGCGGCTCCACGGCGTCAAACGCCTACCGGTCGTCGACGCCCACGACGAGCTCGTGGGGATCGTGACCCGCGGCGACATCGTGCAAGCCGTCTCGGGCAAGCGTCGTACCCGACGGGGCGCGCTCCGCCCGGCGCCGGCCGCGCGGGCGAAGGTCCCGGTCGGCCCGTTCGAGGACGTCTAGTACCCTCGGCCCCGCCGTCGGTGGCGGTCCGCGAGGGGAGGGCACTTCGCCGTTCGCCGGCCCACCCGCGACCCTGAGGGTCGGCGCGGACGCGCCGGGTCCGTACCGCCTAGGGGCCCCGCGTCTCGAGCGGTCCGATGATCGGCGAGGACGTGTCGCTACCGGCGCCCGACGCCGAGGGCGACGGGGCATCGTGACCTAGGCGCGAGCCGTCGGCGTGGAAGCGGTAGTTGCGCAGCGCGAGACCGAGGAACACCCCGACCAGCGACAGCGCGGCGACGATCCCGAAGACGACCCGGAACCCCTCGAGCGAAGGGACCCCGAACGATTGTCCGTAGACGACGTAGACCGTCGTGAAGCTGGACAGGATGCTGGTGGTGGCCACCGGGGCGATCGCGGTCCCGAGGTTGCGGAACGTCTGGTTCATCCCGGTCTGGACGCCGAGCTCGCGTCGGTCGACGCTGAGGACGATCATGTTCGACATCGCGATCAGGGTCGCCACGTTGCCGACCATGAGCGGGACCATGAACGCCGCGAGATCGAAGGTTGTCCGGTTGTACGCGACGAGGAGGAGCCCTCCGAGCGCCATCAGGGAGAAGCCGAGCAGCGTGACCGGTTTCGGACCCCAGCGGGACACGGCCCGTCCCAGGAACGGGCCGAACGCCAGCATCGAGAGCGCCGAGGGGAGGGCCAGCAGCCCGAAGGTGAACTCGCTGACGCCCAAGCCGGGGGAGACGGTCTGCTCCGCCAGGATGACGACCGACGTGAACGAGAAGAACATCAGCGCCCCGACGAGGACTCCGTTGACGTTCGAGACGAAGATGTTCCTCGGCCGGAGCGCGGCGAACCGGATCACCGGGTTCTTGGCCCGGGGCTCCCAGACCGCGAAGAACGCGAAGCCGAGCAGCGCGAGCAGGAAGAACTCCGGCGTCCCCCACGGCACGCCGCCGAGCCGGACCGCGGAGAAGTTCGTCCAGCCCCACGTCGCCCCCTCGGTGATGCCCACGAGGAGGTTCGCGAGACCGAACCCGAGGGACGCCACGCCGGGGAGGTCGAGGATCGGCGTGCCGTGGACCGGGGACTCCCGCAGCAGGAACCCGGCGAGGATGACCAGGATGACCGCGAGCGGGATCACCGTGTGGTACGTCACCTGCCAGCCGTACGACTGGGCGATCCAGCCCCCGCCCGCGAGACCGAGCGCCGCCCCGGCGGCGAACATCGCGCTGATGACGCCCTGGCCCTGGGCGACGCGGGGCGCCGGGAACGCTTCCGGGATCATCGCGAAGGCGAGCGGGAACATCCCCATGCCGATCCCTTGGACCCCGCGGACCCCGATCAGGAGGTAGATCTGGTCCGGCCTCGAGATGCCGAAGAACGCCCCGACGTTCGGCGTGAAGCCGGCGATCGAGACGGCGACCGCGTAGATCCCCATCGCGATCATGAGCATCTTCTTCTTCCCGTAGAGGTCGCCGAGCTTCCCGAAGATCGGGACGACGACCGTCCCGACCAGCAGGTAGGCGGAGAGGATCCAGGCGACGGTCCCGTAGGCGGACGTGCTCGTGAGCTGGAAGAACGTCGCGAACTGGTGGAACGCCGGCAGGACCATCGTCTCGACGTACGTGACCATCAGGGCCATGCCCGCGAACACCGCGAGCAGCTCCCGCGCGCGCCGCGGGTCGTACGGCAGGCCGACGGCGGTCAGCTGGGGGGCGGCGTTCATGGCGCGGCCACCTCGGCGACCGGCGCGAACCCCGCCGTAGGTTGGGCGAGCCGGCTCAGGACGCGGGCCGCGACCTCGAGGTCGCGGGCCGGGACCCCGTCCAGCGACGCGACGAGGTCCCGGACGATGCGGCTCCACAGGGCCCGGTGCAACGCCCGCCCTTTTCGGGTCACCGTGAGGGTGACGACCCTCCGGTCCGGCGCGGACGAGCTGCGGAGGGCGAGGCCGGCCGACTCGAGCCGGTCGACCGCCGAACTGACGTTGGCCGACGTCACGCCGCAGGCCCCGGCGATCCGCCCCACGCTCATCGGACCCTCCAGGACCAGCTGGTTCAGCGCCCAGAACATCGGCGAGGTCAGCTGTTCATGCTCCAGCTCGGGCCAGAGGCGGTGGCGGAACGTCCGGCTCGCGCTCACGAGGGCCTCCATCAGGAGCTGCTCCCGAGCCGCGGTCGTCTCCGGGGGGTGAAGCATCGTCATCTCAGTTGGTTAGGTAGGTTAATTATGTATCTACTTAACTACTTCGGACGGCGGCGACGCCGCGCGGCGCGCCGCTCGGCAACCCCGTCCCTTACCGTCCCGTCACGAACTTCCGCAGGGCCGCGGGGGTGAACGCCTCCTCCCCCTCCAACCGGGCGCCGTCGGGCCGGACCACGATCGGCAGCACGTCCTCCGCATTGACATACCGCTCGACCAGCGCCCGGTCGTCGCCTGGCCGGTTCACGTCCACGACCTTCACCGTAGCCCCGGAACGCTCGACGGCCTTCGCGAGGCGCTCGACGCAGAGCATCTGGCTCGGCGGGATCAACCAGGGCGCCTCGGGTGGGCGGGGCTCCCCGCGGCGGCTAGCTCCCAGGAACAGGGTCCCCGGGACGAAGAACGACGCGGCGACGGGGTGCGCCTTCGGGAAGCGGGAGAGGGTCCCCGCGAGGTCGGGGTCGCCCCCGACGAACAGGAGGAG